>JAFOBJ010000092.1 GCA_017381865.1 Bacteroidales bacterium | reverse complement strand
TCAAATAGTTATATTTTAAACAATGATATTTTAGAATATTTTCCTCAAATAAGTCCATTAAAAATATCACGGAAGACAGATGTAATCTGAACTAAGAACTAAGGCTGTTGGCTTTTGAACTTTTCTATGAGCAATTGAAAACTGAAAACTGAAAGTTAATTTTCAAGTAATTGCTGACAGCTGATAGCCAACTTCCCATTTTCACCTTTCAGTTTTCAATTAAAAAAAGACGCATCAACGACATATTGTTTATTCTTTATTGTGTCGTGTGATACGTCTCTATATTATTGGACGCGATGAATCACGTCCCTACAATGCTGAAAGCTGAAAGCTAACTTTCAATTATTATAGGTGTGAACTTTAAACTTCAAATCGTTCTTTTCCTTGTCTTCTGGAACGAAAGTTATGACTTTTGTTGTGTTTGGAAGAATATCGAAGTAATTTGCTGAGAATTCACCTGTTTCTGTCGTTGAAACGAAAACATCTTTCACGAATACCTTTGAGTTAAATTCAAGTGTGTATTTTCCATCTGCGAATGTAACTTTTGGTTCGAGTTCTGTCTTGACAAGTTTCAAGTCTTTTGGATATACAAAGAAATGCAAGCGCTCACTCAATACTGTATCTTCTTCCATAAGTATTATGCGAGCATAACATTCTGTCTTTCTTTTCTTTGACACATTGATTTTAATGCTTTCTGGAAGTCTGTAACAGCTGTTTGCCTTAATATCAACGACTTCAGAAAATGCGAACAATTGGTTTCCTTTCATATCTTCAACTAAGATACGAACTCGTCCATTTATGTCGCGTTGCAAATCATTGCTAATCCAGAGATTATAAGAACCATTAGCATTTCCATCCATACCTAATAATATAGGCGCATAGATTTCACTGAGTTTATAATGTAATGCTTTTTTATTTCCGTAATAATCTATTGAAGACCATGAAATTGATGTCCAAGCATCGTTGAGTTGCCAATAAAGAGAACCCATGCTGCGAGGGCGTGAACTACGTTGTGCAGAAATCGCGATGTCCATTCCGTAGGCTTGCGAGAGTTGGCTTAAATATACATAATCTTCAAAGTCAGTTGGTTCACCGAAATATTTCACAACATGATCCATAATGAGTTTCTCGCCTCTAGCATGTTTTTGATGCGCTTGGATAACAGGATTATCAAAGTCAAGGTTTTCATCAATCATCTTGAGTGTTGCCATTGAAGGATACGACTGATAACCGAATTCGCTGTTGAAACGACCTACTTTTTCTCTATATATTTCATAAGGAAGTTCGCCCCACCAGACGCCCCAATAGTGGACATCGCCTTCTGTGAGACTAGCGGCTCTACCCCATCCGTTTTTAGGAGAACTTGGCCAATAAGGTCTCGACTTATCATTACTCTTAACAACTTCATCCAGCATTTCTTCGAAAAGTTTGTCGTAGCCATCTTTCATTTCCTTGTATTCTTCATCAGACCAGCCCATTGAATTTTGCCAGCCCCAATTGTAATAACCCTCACTGATTTCGTTGTTACCACACCATAATGCGAGAGATGGATGATTCTTATATCTAATGACTTGTTTTTCCGCTTTTTTTCTTACATTATTAATATATTCGTCGCTATAAGGATAAGTTGAACCAGCAAACATAAAATCTTGCCATACGAGAATGCCGAGACTGTCGCAAATTTCATAGAAATAATCTGGAGGATAGATACCACCGCCCCAAATTCTCAACATATTCATATGAGCGTCACCAACACATTGTTCGAGAAGTTTCTTGGTCTTTTCTCTTGACATCCAAGATGTTATCATCTCCTCTGGAATATAGTTTGCACCTTTCATATACAAAGGTATTCCATTCACTTTGAAATAAAAAGCAGTTCCAATGCTATCAGGTTCTTCTACCATCTCAATGGTACGAATTCCCATTCTAATATCTTTAGTTTCAATAATATTCTCATCATCAAGCATTTTCACATTGAATGTATACATATTTTGTTCTCCCAAATCATTAGGATACCACAAATTAGGATTTGCTATTTCAAATGGGAATGAGAAATAGTTATCGCCTTCTTTGAGCTGAACATTATTTTCCAAAATCTTCACATCATTTTGGTAAACTTGCAATGTAACATCATGATTTTCATCAGCTACAATATGTGTTTCAAAGCATAAATCTGCTTTATTTTCTTGAATTGCAGTAGTGATGATTGTTGCAGAATTCATTGTTGAACGAGTCCAAGCTTTGAGATAAACAGGTTGCCATATGCCCATATTCATATAACGAGGAGCCCAGTCCCAACCATTTTGGTAAGCAGCCTTACGCATAACTGCATATTTCTCAGGAAAACGAAGAGGATAAGTCTCAATCAAGCTATCTCTCACTTTATCAAAAGGATAGAATTTAATCTTGATTTCATTATCTTCTTCCTTCAAAATGTCTTCCACATTGCTAGTCCATGTTCTGAACATATTATCGGCATAGAACAAATGTTTACCATTAAGCCATACATATGCATAGGTATCAAGGCCTTCGAATACAAGTTCTATCACATCTTCATTCATAACACCTTCCTCAGCATCAAAGTTCAAGGTATAAACCCATTCACGCTGAGGAATCCAAAGCAACTGAGGCTCAATGTCACCATAATAAGGATGAGGAATCAAACCTTCTTCATACATGTCTGCAATTATCACTGAAGGAACATCGACTTGCATATTAATATCTAAGGTGTCCGTCGTAACATTCCATGAGTTATTCAAGTTCTGAATCAAAGGATTAGCATGTTTATCAGCACAAGAAAACAACATCAAAAGAGCTGCGATTAAAAATAAACTACGAGTTTTCATAACATTCCTTTCGCTTATAAAAATCAGTCGATTACAATTATTTTTATTGTTATTTTTCAATTTGTAAAGTTATGGTAAAATAATATGATAACAAAGTATTTACCTTATTTTAACCACTATTTAACCTTTGTTAACAATGTTTAACATTTCCTTAATAAGTGAAGGAGAAGACACTTTCCAGCACATCGCTGCGCCTGTATTGTCAACTTTCTCAGGATAAAGGTTTTGGCAGTAATTATCAACATCAACTGTCAAAGAAGCGTGACAATTTGAAACGCCTGTTTCGTTAATAATTTTTTGGACATTATTTAAATTAACGCCGCCACCTGCCATGATTTTAATCTTATCACCATATTGTTGTTGCATCTTAGCTATCATTTCTATTCCATCGACAGCCTTTGGTTTACAACCAGAAGTGAGAACTTTATCAAAGCCTAAATCGACTAATATTTTCAATGCTTCAAGTGGGTCATTACAAGCATCAATTGCACGATGGAATGTAAATTTCATTCCCTCACCTGCTTTCATCATGGCCTTGATTTTTTCAACGTCTAAATCGCCGTTTTCTGTTAAAGCACCGATTACAACTCCTTCATAACCAAGTTCTTTAATCAAAGCTATATCTGTACACATCATTTCAAGTTCTGCATCATTATAGATATAATTTCCAGAGCGAGGACGAATCAAAACTCTAATAGGAATTCTCATATCCGCTGCAACTTTTTTCAATGTACCATAAGAAGGTGTTACGCCACCGACTTCCAAAGACTCGCACAATTCAGTGCAATGCGCGCCATTTTCTTGAGCGTTAATCACTGATTGATAACCATTTGTACAAATTTCTATTCTTACCATATCTATTATTTATTTTAATTCATTAAAGCGGTGCAAAAATAACATTATTTATTAAATTTTAAGAGAAAAAAGTAAAGTTATCGGCAATATTTTCAAAGACAACGGAAAACAACAAACAAGTCAACGGGCAAATGAATAAAGACAACGTTTTTATCAGAATTTTAAAAAATCAGAAATTCAGAAATTATAAAACTTTAAAGTTAAAAAACTTGTTATCCTGTAGTATTGTAGTCTTATAGTCTTTTTCATATCTTTGCAAAAAATTAAATAAGACGTGATTTATCCTAAAGATTTTGAGAATAAAATTGGTTTTGTGTCTATAAAGAATAGACTTAATGAATTATGCATCAGCGAGATGGGAAAAGAATTTGTTGAAAAGATGCGATTCTGTTCCGACATCAACAGGATAAAAAGCCGTCTCTCGCAAATAGAAGATTTTCTTTCATTATTACAAAATGGTGTTCCCTTCCCTATCAGAGATTACAACGACTTACGCAGTGATTTCAAGCACCTTAGCATCGAAGGAACCGTCATCAGTGTTGAAAGTCTTTTTGCGTTAAAACCCACTTTGACAGCATTATCATATGTCTTTAATTTCTTCAAATCTGAATCCGCCGACAAGGTAAAATCATTAAAAACATTAGCTGAAGGCATTGATATTGATAGACATATCTTTTCAGAGATAACACGCCTCATTGACGATAAAGGCGAGATTCCAGACAGTGCGTCACCAGAACTCGCTGAAGTTCGTCGCGAGATACGTCGCAAGCAGACATCCATTGACCGTCGTATGCGCAAAATCCTCACTGACGCTAAAGCGGCAGGCTGGACCGACAGCAGTGCAGAACTCACCATCCGCGATGGACGTCCAGTTATTCCAGTAAAAGCAGCTGACAAAAGAGCGTTGCGAGGCTTCATCCACGATGAGTCTGCAACTGGACAAACTGTTTACATCGAACCAGCTGAAATATTCGACACTAACAACGAAATCAGAGAGTTAGAATATGCAGAACGCCGTGAGATAAACAAAATCCTACTCGCTTTCTCTCAACTACTTCGTCCTGAAATTCCAGAACTCCTCAAAGCCTGGAACTTACTTGGACTCATCGATTTCATCAGAGCAAAATCTTTACTTTGCAACGAATACAAATGTGTCATTCCTGAAATTCAAGACGAACCAATGTTCTTATGGCGTCAAGCTCGACATCCATTGTTGGAACAAAAACTGAAATCGCAGAACAAGCAGATAACGCCTTTAGACTTAAACCTCGACAAGGACAACAGAATTCTTGTCATTTCTGGCCCAAATGCCGGCGGTAAGTCAGTGTGTCTCAAAACTATAGGACTCGTTCAATATATGCTTCAATGCGGACTCGCCGTACCAATGGAAGTCGATTCAAAATGCGGTATTTTCCACGATATGTTCATCGACATCGGCGACTCTCAATCCCTTGAAAATGATTTAAGTACATATAGTTCCCACCTTCTAAACATGAAGGAATTGCTTGGACATGCCAACAAACGCACCTTATTTCTAATAGACGAATTCGGTACAGGAACAGAACCACAACTAGGCGGCGCAATTGCGGAAGCTATCTTATTGAAACTTAACGAGAAGAAATCTTTTGGCGTAGTAACAACTCACTATGCAAATCTGAAACTTTTAGCCGATAACCATCAAGGCATCGTCAACGGTGCGATGTTGTTCGACACTAGGTTTTTGCAGCCACTTTATGTGATGATGACTGGAAAACCTGGCAGCTCATTCGCTTTTGAGATTGCAAAGAAAATAGGTTTTCCACAAGAAATTCTCAACGACGCAGCCGAAATTGGCGGCAAGGAACATCTCAATTTCGACCAACAACTTCAACAACTTGAAATAGAAAAGAAAGAAGTTCGCAAAAAAGAATACGAATTAAAAGTTGCCGACAACCTTCTCAATGAAGTCGTTACGAAATACAAAAACCTTCTAAGTGATTTAGAAAAAAGAAAAAACACACTTCTCAAAGAAGCCAACAAAGAAGCTCAGTCGCTCATCGACAAGGCTAATGCAAAAATTGAACGCACAATTCGCGAAATCAAAGAAGCTCAGGCTGAAAAAGAACGCACCAAAGAACTGCGCCAAGATTTGAAAGGAATGAAGCAACAACTTGAAGATGATGCTAAAATCATTTCTAAAAATCTTAAAATCGAAGAAAAAGAAAAGAAAAACGATCAAGCCCTGCAAGTCGGTAATATGGTTCGCATCAACGAAATGGAAGTCGTGGGCGAAATCATTGCCATCAGCGACACCGACATAACCATAGAATTTGGCAGCGTTAAATTAAAAACAACAGCCGATAAAGTCGTTAAAATCAGTAAGAAAGAAGCGAAGAAATCTATCAGCAATCCGACTTATCTCCGTAAGGCAATCATGGATGACATCAACGAAAAAGCTGCTAATTTCAACCTTACTTTAGATGTGAGAGGAATGCGTGGCGAAGAAGCACTCGACGCCGTTTCAAAATACATCGACGACGCTTCTTTATTAAGCATCAAGAATATCAGCATCTTACACGGAAAAGGCAACGGAATCTTACGTCAACTGATACGTCAACAACTCAGCAAGATGTCGTGCGTGCAACAAATGCAAGACGCAAGCCTCGAGACAGGAGGCCACGGAATTACAAGAGTGACGTTGAAGTAATCTTTAAACTTTTATTTCTTTACAAATCGTTTAGTGATAATTTCTCCGTCTGATTTTATTCTGACAAAATAAACTCCGTCATTAAAATCCGAAAGATTAAGCGTTACAAATCGACCACTCAACATTTCGACATCTTGACATCTTCCCAAAGCATCAAAAACACAAATTTCTTCAATATTCATTTCCGCCTCGATAAACAGCTTATCGTTAACAGGATTTGGATAAATATCAAGAGGACTTGTTAAAGTCATCGATTTTATCTCATAATTTTTCCATGGATAATGCTCATTATATAATTCAAGAGATTTGCCAGGGACATAAATCACCATATCTTCAGAACAACCATCAAATACACTAGAGGTCGCATATGGCAATGTCTCCGCCCAACATTTTATACTCGTAAAACTAGAACAGTTACAAAAAGCACAAAAGCCTATAGTTACAACACTCGACGGTATCTCTATCGTCTCTAAATTCACACAATTTTGAAAAGCATAATCTCCGATATATGTCACATTTTCAGGAATTTCAATATTAGTCAAGCCGACACAATTTTTAAAAGCCAAATCACCAATAATTGTCACATCCGTTGGAATAACCGTATTCTTACATCCTACAATCAACTGATTATTTGAAGTTTTGACTATTGCATTACAATCATTTCTACTGTCGTAAGTAGAGTTGCCACTTTCAACTGATATACTTTCCACATCATCACAAGATATAAAAGCTTCACTGCCTATATATTTAACACTATTTGGTATAAATATTTTTGTCAATCCTGACGCATAAAAAGCCCTATATCCTATTTCTACCACACTATTTGGAAGCTCGACATCAGCCAAGATACCTTCAAAAGCCTCAGTTCCAACAGAAACGACATCATTTGGAATTATGGCATTTTTACAAGCCTGCACCAATTTATTAGTAGCCGTTTCTATTATTGCATTACAATCATTTCTACTGTCATAAACAGGATTTTCATCTTCAACAACAATGCTTTTCAATTCATTAGAATAACTAAAAACGCCACCATCAATATCCACCACAGATGCTGGTATAACAATGGTTTTCAACGAACAACATTTTGCAAAAGCATAATATTCTATTGATTTAAGATTATCATGAAAGTCAATCGTTTCCAATGATGAGCATCCGTAGAAAGTCGCATTTTTAATATATTTGACTTTTTCTGGTATTGATATATTTTTCAATGACGAACAATTCATAAAAGCCCAGCTACCAATAGATTCAATAGTATTAGGCATTGATATATCTGTCAGATTTGAACAATCTCTAAAAGCATTATTGGCAATTTTCGTAACGCTCTCCGGAATTTCGATACTCGTAAGCCCCTCTTTACCCATAAACGCACATTCATCAACACTTACGACTTGAAACTCTTTTCCTGAAATTCTTACTGAAGAAGGAATTGTTATTTCCACAGAATTTGCTGCACAATTCGTACATATAACGGAACATTCGGCTGGATATAGACTTTTAACAGTAAATCTTAAATTATAATCCTCAAAATTGACATCCATTGTATCACCGATATTTTGCGCACACAAAATCATCGACATAAAAGTCATTACAATCAAATGTAACATTTTCTTCATAACTTCATCTTTTTGAGCATCACAAATATAATTAAAAATTTACAAAAAAAGAACCCCAGAAATTAATTCCGAGGTTCATATTTAAAAGTTCTAAAATTCTATAGTTCAAAAAGCCAAAGCTTTCTTAACGTCTTCTACTGCGTCGAGTTTTTCCCAAGCGTAGAATTCTACGTTCTTATAGATTTTGCCGTCTTCCTTGAAGGTGTCTTTATCTTCGTAGAACACTTCAACTTTTTCACTTCTGCAGTCGCGGCCGAAGTGACCGTAAGATGCTGTTGGTTCAAAGATAGGATTTTTCAAGCCGAATCTCTTGACGATAGAATAAGGACGGAGGTCGAAGATACCTTTCAAGCGTTCTGCTATTTCAGCGTCGCTCATTTTCTTGCCGTTTTCAGCTTTAACGTGAGCTGTGCCGTTTGTATTAACATAGAAACCAACAGGTTGTGCCACGCCGATAGCGTAAGCTATTTGAACGAGAGCTTCGTCGCATGCGCCAGAAGCCACGAGGTTTTTAGCGATATGACGTGCTGCGTAAGCTGCTGAACGGTCAACCTTTGAAGAGTCTTTGCCAGAGAATGCGCCGCCGCCATGAGCACCGCGACCGCCGTAAGTATCGACGATGATTTTTCTACCTGTGAGACCTGTGTCGCCATGAGGACCGCCGATAACGAACTTGCCTGTTGGGTTGACGAAAAGTTTCATATCAGGTTTGAAAAGAAGTTTCACGCGTTGTGGCAAAAGTTTCTTCACTCTTGGAAGGAGAATTGTTCTCACGTCGTGTTCGATAGCACGAATCATAGCTTCGTCGTCATCGAGGAACTCGTCATGTTGAGTTGAGATAACGATAGTATCGATGCGGATAGGTTTCCAATTTGGACCGTATTCTACTGTCACTTGAGACTTAGCGTCTGGACGAAGATATTTCATTTTCTTGCCTTCGCGACGGATTTGTGAAAGCTCGTGCAATAAGATGTGTGATAATTCTATTGTAAGAGGCATATAAGAATCTGTCTCTTTACAAGCAAAACCGAACATCATGCCTTGGTCGCCAGCGTCTTGCTCTTCTTCGACATTACGTTCAACGCCGCGGTTGATGTCTTGTGATTGTTCATGAATTGCAGAAATGACGCCACATGATTTGCTATCAAATTGATATTCAGCTTTATTATAACCTATACGTTCGATAACGCGACGAGCAGTCTTTTGTATATCGACATAACCTTCAGATTTGACTTCGCCTGCTATAACAGCGAGGCCTGTTGTCACCAATGTTTCGCAAGCGACTTTTGACTCTGGGTCTTGACGAAGCATTTCATCTAAGACTGCGTCTGAAATTTGATCGGCCACTTTATCTGGATGGCCTTCTGATACTGATTCTGATGTGAAATAATAGCCCATAACAAATTAAATTTTTTGTTTAAAATAATTAATTTGCGGTAAGTTTGAGATTGAAATAGTTAAGGAAAAAAACATTGTTTTAGCATTTTTTTCTTGTGGTTGCAATCAATCAAATCTTTCCACGTTTTACGATTGCAAAGATACAATAGTTTTTTCAAATGCGTATGCTTTTTTCGTAGAAAAATGTTATTTTTGCAAAACAAATTTTCAAGTATGTCGATAATAGTTCAAAACGTAACAAAACAATACGATAATCAGTTGGCACTCAACGATGTATCATTAACCATTGGCAAAGGAGAAATCGTAGGATTATTAGGCCCTAACGGAGCTGGAAAATCCACATTGATGAAGATTATAACATGTTTCATTCCACCTACCAAAGGAACTGTCAGCGTTGAAGGTTTCGACATCTGGGAACAATCGATGGAAGTACGCAAACGCGTGGGGTATTTACCAGAACACAATCCTTTATATTTAGACATGTATGTTAAAGAATATTTAGGATTTGTTGCCGGCATTCATCACATCACAGGCCAAGAAGCAAGCAAGCGCATTGACGACATGATTGAGATGACAGGACTAGGCGTTGAGATGCACAAGAAAATCGGAGCCTTATCAAAAGGCTACAGACAACGCGTCGGTCTGGCACAAGCTATGATTCACAATCCATCAGTTTTGATTCTCGACGAGCCTACTTCAGGTTTAGACCCAAATCAACTAATCGACATCAGACGATTGATTAAAGATTTAGGCAACGAGAAGACTGTTTTATTATCGACACACATCATGCAAGAAGTCGAGGCGCTTTGCGACAAAGTCATTATTATTAATAAAGGTGTAGTTGTTGCTAACGACAATATCAAGAACTTAACCAAGGAATCCGATAATGTTTTAGTCGTTGAATTTGACGGCAATGTAACGATAGAAATGTTAAGAAACATTGTCGGTTTGAAGCAAGCGAAAGCCGTCAATGGCAACCATTGGATTTTGGAACCTAAATCTGATTTAGACATAAGACAAGACCTCATGCGTTGGGCTATTAATAACAATGTGATAATAAAGAGCATGCAGAGAGAAGAGACAAGCATTGAAGAATGCTTCCAGAGGTTGACGAAATAAAGTTAATAGTTAATGGTTTAGAGTTAATAGTTTAGAGTGTAGAGTTGTATAAAGTTAAATAGTTATAAGTTGAAAGTGTACCGATAAAATTCAAGTAATTCAAATAAACTTTCAACATAAAACATTCCACTAAAAAACTACTCTAAACTATAAACTATCAACCATAAACTTTTTTTTCGCAAGGTATTGTTTTATAAGAAAAAAAGTCTTATTTTTGCACCCGTTTTATACAGTAGAAAAACAAATGTTGAATTAACAGCATAAATTATTATTAATCAAATGGATACATTAAGTTACAAAACAGTTAGTGTCAACAAAGAAAACGCCAACAAAAAATGGTATATCGTTGACGCTGAGGGCCAAATTCTGGGTAGATTAGCTTCAGAAGTAGCACAGGTCCTAAGAGGTAAGAGGAAGACATGCTTTACTCCCCACAGTGATTGTGGCGACAATGTCATAATTATCAATGCCGAGAAAGTCGTCCTCACCGGCAAAAAATTAACAGAAAAGACTTACGTTCACCACACAGGTTATCCTGGTGGACAAAGATTCAGAACTGTAGAAGAACAATTAAAGAGAAAACCAATCGCAGTTCTTGAACACGCTATCAAAGGAATGCTTCCAAAGACAGTTCTTGGAAATGCAATGTTCCGTAATTTGTACGTTTATGCAGGTCCTGACCACAAACATCAGGCACAACAACCAATTGAACTTAAAATCAACACCAAATAATTATCATGGAAGTAATCAACGCTTTAGGTAGAAGAAAAACTGCTGTTGCACGTATTTATGTAAAAGCAGGTAGTGGAAACATTACGATTAACAAGCGCGACTATAAGGAATATTTCCCAACAAGTATCCTTCATTACGTTGTTGAACAACCTTTAATGTTAACTGAAACACTCGGTCAATTCGACATTAAAGTCAACCTCGATGGTGGTGGTATCAACGGACAAGCTGAAGCTTTACGTTTAGCTATCAGCCGTGCATTGTGCGAAATCAATCCTGAATATCGTCCAATCCTCAAGGCAAAAGGTTTAATGCGTCGTGACCCACGTATGGTCGAACGTAAGAAACCAGGTCAGCCAAAAGCTCGTAAGAAATTCCAATTCAGCAAACGTTAGTCTATCAAAAGGCAAGCATTTGTGTTTAGTATCCAAATTGCTGAGATCTGTTAAGCTACTCAGCGATTGCATCAGTGAAAGTAAACATTTTAAAAAATTAACACATGACACAAGTAACATTCGAACAATTATTAGATGCAGGTTGTCACTTTGGACACTTAAGAAGAAAGTGGAATCCAAACATGGCTCCTTACATCTTCATGGAACGTAATGGTATCCATATTATAGACTTGTATAAAACACAAGCCAAAATTGACGAAGCAGCTAATGCAGTACGTCAATTAGCAAGATCAGGCAAAAAGATCCTCTTCGTTGCTACAAAAAAACAAGCTAAAGACATCGTTGCTGAACTCGTAAAGAAAGTTAACATGCCTTACGTTACAGAACGTTGGCCAGGTGGTATGCTTACCAACTTCTCAACAATCCGTAAAGCTGTTCGCAAAATGGTTAGCATCGACAAGATGATGGCAAGCAGCGCATTCAACAACCTTTCAAAACGCGAAAGATTACAAATCGAACGCGAACGCGAAAAATTAAACAAGAACTTAGGTAGTATCGCTGACCTCAGCCGTCTCCCAAGCGCAGTTTTCGTTGTTGACGTTATTAAAGAACATATCGCTATAGCAGAAGCTAGAAAACTTAACATCCCTACTTTCGCTATCGTTGATACAAACTCAAACCCTAACCTCATCGACTTCCCAATCCCAGCAAACGACGACGCTTCAAAATCAATCGAACTTATTGTTAGCAAGATGGTTGAAGCTATCGAAGAAGGTTTGACAGAACGTAAAAATTCACGCGATAAAGAAGACATCATTGAAGATGAAATGATCGACGATGAAAACGTAATGGAAAACAAAGGCGAAGACGAAGAAAAAGAAGAAAAACGTCCAAGAAGACCTCGTAAAGCCGTTAACAAAAAATAAATAAATCTTAAACACAATTTATTATGAACATTACAGCTGCTCAAGTTAACGAACTTAGACAAATAACAGGCGCCGGCATGATGGATTGCAAAAAAGCTCTCGTAGAATGCAACGGCGATCAAAAAGCTGCTATCGATTACCTCCGTCAAAAAGGTCAAAAAATCGCTATGAAAAGAGCTGACCGCGAAGCTACTGAAGGTTGCGTAATCTCTAAAGCAACTGAAGATCACAAATTCGCTGCTGTTATTATGTTAAACTGCGAAACAGACTTCGTTGGTGCTAACGCTGACTTCGTTGGTACAACAAAACAACTCCTCGACTTCGCAATAGAAAACAGAATCAAAGATATCGAAGCTCTCAACGCTGCTACAATCAACGGCATGACACTTGAAGCTATCGTTACTGACCTCACAGCTAAAACTGGTGAAAAAGTTCAAGTTGGTAAATATTTCGCTGTTGAAGGTGAATTCGTTACTAACTACAACCACCAAGGTAACCGCCTCGCTACAATCGTTGCTTTCAACAAATCATTCGAAGGCATCAATGAAGTAGCTCACGAAGTTGCTCTCCAAATCGCTGCTATGGATCCAGTCGCTATCGATGAAAACGACGTTCCACAAGAAACAAAAGATAACGAATACAAAGTCGCTATCGAAAAGACAAAGCAAGAGCAAATTCAAAAGGCTGTTGAAGCTGCATTGAGAAAAGCAGGTATCAACCCAGCTCACGTTGACAGTGATGACCACATCAACTCAAACATGGCTAAAGGTTGGATCACAGAAGAAGACGCTGCTAAAGCTCGCGAAATTAAAGAACAAGTCGCTGCAGAAAAAGCTGGCAACCTCAACACAACAATGCTCGAAAACATTGCTAAAGGCCGCCTCGCTAAATTCTTCAAAGAAAACTGCTTACTCGACCAAGTATCACTCATCGCTGACCCTAAAACAGTCCGCGAATATATCCAAGCTGGTGATAAAGAAGCTACAGTTACAGCTTTCAACCGCGTAAAATTAGGATAAGATATTAAACTTTTAGCTTTTGGCTAAAGATAAAAAAATCCCGATTCAGAAATGAGTCGGGATTTTTTTTAGTCACCGAGACACCGAGACACCGAGTCTATGAGTCTATAAGTCTATAAGTCAGAGTTCTGAGTTCTGAGTTCAGAGTTCTAATTAAATTTCGGCGTGATTCCTAAAAATATCTCAAAATTGATTCCAGGCATCGGTCGCGATAAGACCGAGAGATATTCTTCGTTAAAGAGATTATTAATCGCTCCTTTGATGGAAAAATCAGCCCATTTACACGAGATTATTTTTTCCAAAGCAATATTACTCATGAAATATTCAGGAAGCTTGCCTGTCAAAGTTATATCGTTCGACGACATTGTAAATCGTTCTGAATAATAACACCATTTATAAAGAAACGACCAGCTTTTCCACGACAAGCGTCCAGTCACTGTCGATGAATATTCTGGAACATAAGGCAGCTGCTTCCCTACTGATTTATCTGCCGGAGAACGAGGCTCGCCTTCATTGATTGATGGTGTCCACGACAATGTTCCGTTGAGACCAAGTTTCCACTCTTTAGACAATATTACTTCCAAATCGCCTTTCATTTCGATGCCGTAAGCATGAACGTCTTTGATATTATCTGGCGAGAAAAATCCTTTTGTCGTCGGCAGCCATATAATCCAATCGTTAATAAAAGACTCGAACCAGTTGGCAGAGCCGCTCAGCGAATAAACGCCTTCCCTACCCAATGCGAAAGAAAATCCAGCATCGTAAGTCCAGCCGATTTCCTTTTTCAAGTCGGGATTGCCGCCTGGCATAAAATATAAGTCGTTGAGTGAAGGAAAACGATAGTTACGCGAGACGGAAGCCTTAGCCACCACATCGCCTTTTTTAGAGATGACACCGTCGATGAAGAAAGCAGGAATAATTGGAGTCCATTCGTTGCCGAACATCTCTTCTCTAATGACTACCGACATTCCGAGACGGTCAACAGGACGCCATTTGATAGATGCAGAATTGGTCAGTTCGATACGTGCTTTATGATAACCTACCGTTCCTTCGTTTCCATCTTGAAGCATGACGCTTTTGTCACGACTCTCAACAAAATGCTGATGCACCGCGACATTAACAGTAAAAAGCCATTTCTTACCGATATAATATTCACCTTCCGCTTGTCCGTAAAACGTATTTATCTTACTCCTCGACTGCGTCATGTGCGCCATGATTCCATTGCCTAAATCGCGTTTGTAGTCGTAATTCATCTTGGTATGAATATAACCAGCCTTCGCTCCCATCTTCCAGTTTTCTCTGACATGGTCCCACGACATCACTGAACGTAAAGTGTTTTCTCTTTGTCGGTTTTCAAAATACGTGTCATCGCCATAGTCGACGGTAAGCATCGGAAGTTCTCTGTTAGAATTTATATACCAAGCGTTAAATCCAAACCTATCACCTTTCATTGTGTTATAATATGCTTCTTGCAGGAAATGAAAATCCTTGAACGCTCCGCTCCTATTTCTTTCAATAGGATAATATTGGTCGATGATATTCATATTTTCATCATAGACATTTTCCTTCTTGTCATGATTACGATATTCGAAATCGTTCGGTGATGACGAATAAACCACACGCGTCGAGGTCTGCCAGTGTTCATTGCCGTAAGTCAATCTTAAAAACTCATCGAATGTTTTGAACGAACCGACACCTTGAATATATTGCAATCCGAAGCCGTCTTCTTTCGCTGGTTTTGTCGAGAGTTGTATCGAACCACCAAGTCCTCCTCCTGTCTCATTGACTGAAGAAGTTCCATGCAACAGAGTAGCGTCGTCGATGAAATATGACGGTATCATTGAGAAGTCGGTCATGCCAAGCATAGGATTGTTGATTTTCATTCCGTTCCACGACACCTGCGTATGCGATGCCGATGTTCCACGGAAAGACACCGTCGACAATGTAGCGCGACCATAATTCTTGACAAAAATAGAAGAGTTGAATGTAAGCACATCAGCTACCGAAAGAGCTATGTTTTCTTTCAAAACGATGGAATCCATCTTGGTCTGCTGCACACCGATTTCTTTAATCGGACGCTCAGCGTAAATTGATATTTCAGGAAGATTGAGATACCATCTGATGTCGTCATTCTCTTGTGCATTCGCAAAAACAGACGATAATATAAGTATTAATATTAATATAAGGTGTAGTTTCTTCATTTCTCTCATTTTATTTCCAACAAAAAGCTCCAGGAATAATTCCTACATAAAACTCGTCTATCAATTTTCTATCTTTTGAATAACGATAAATCATTCCCTGCTGAACGTAGTCGATAGCATCGGCGACATATACATCCCCAGTGCGCGGACATACCGTCAATCCGTAATATATAGTTTCGTTATAAGGCAAGAATGGTCGCACCGGAACACGTTCTGCCGTGACATCCATCTCCCAGATGTCGTCGTTAATCCAATATAGTTTGTCTTTCTTTCCGTTGAGTTGCACCTCAGAAGGCGCGTCCCCGAACTTAAATTTAAATTGTTTCTCAATAGTGAAAGTCTCAGCGTCGATACGATATAATGACGGAGCCTCATGTCCGTAAGGCGAGCCTTCATAACCGCCGTCGGTCACTGTCCATAACTTATTGTTACAATCCATCACAAGAGATGTCGGCTGGATACCGACTATCAGTTCATCTACGACTTCATCAGTCTCGCTGTCAATCTTCAATATACGATTCTGATATGACCAGCAATTGACGTAAACATATTTTCCGTATTGAACCATCTGCTCTGTCGAGCCGCTTTCCATCGTCATATTAGGGATGTCGATATAACCCGTAATCTCGTAACGTTTCGGATTCACGATGAAGATACGGTTGTCCCAAATCTGCGTGACGTAGGCTTTTTCGTCAGAAATGAAATGAATATAACGTGGCGAAGTAAGATTCGTGATGCGACCTACTTCTTTAAATGTATTGATGTCTATTGCAAAAATCACATGAGAATTATTGACGACGACCCAGCCGATGCCGTCTCGTATCACCATCGACTGCGCCACATCGCCGAGTTTCATCGCATTGGCACGATAGAACACCTCGTTTTGTATCTCTTTCGTCTCAGGATTATAATATGACAATGTCGCATTTCCATATTGGAAATTACCTTCATTACAGATAAACAAACCCTCGCCAGATGCCGAAGTGTCGAAGTTTTCTTCGAGGCCGTAATCCCATTCCATGCAGGAGGTAAGAGACACCAAGACACTAAGACACCAAGACACTAAGATAACTAATCTTCTTGGTGACTCGGCGACTCGGCGACTCGGTGACTTAAAAAACATTGACTTTCCCATAATTTATCTTTTCAAACTACTATCATAGAAACCGCATACTTCTGTGGAGAGTTCTCCGAGCCAGCCGCTTTTGGCATTGAGAGCGCATTGCACTTTCACGAAGTCGATGTGACTCAGATTAACAGGATTGCCTTCAAAGTCGATGGCATTAGAGATTTTGAAAAGGTTTGCCTTGTCTGATGAGTTGAAATCTGTCGGACTGAAGTTATCGACATATCCCCAATCGTAATGAGGCTGCACCCAATAAGAGCCGTTGCCAGACTGGTCGTAGTTGCGAGCTTCGAGTCGTGTTCCTTTCAAAGTATATGAGTCCTTTCCAATCCAAAGAGGATAATAATAATCCTGGTCGTGGAACTGAGCCAAGTAATCTATCTCGCCACTGTTGCCGTAATTGTCAGTCCATTGTACCGGCATTCCCGTTCCTGAAGGACGATAATATGTCACGGCATAATCTCTGTAAGTCTCAAATTTTCCTGTCTCAGAGCCAGCGAGTTCATACCAAGTGTCGTCAGGATAACCGTTGCCGTTTTCGTCTTGCATCACCCAAACAACACCAGGTTCTGACGAGCCGTCGAAGGCATTGCCGACAATTCCCAAATCGTAAGAACGAGAATTGCTGATGCTATGGTCGAAGCCGACGACGACATAACCACCGAAACCGCCTAATGAAATCCAGTTGTTGTTGATAAGACGACCTTCTGCGTATGTTATAGCAGCCTCTGGATTATTATGAGAAGCATCGAAGCCTCCGGTTTTCAATTCATTGATAAACTGTCCCGGCGCAGGAGTGTATTCAAAGACCTTGTTCCAATCAGCTTGAGAAGCTCCGTTTTTAGGACGATAGAATTCTTTTTCATCATAAACCGTCACGACAAAATTTCTCGTAACGCTAATCGGATTGTCGCCATCATCTTTTGTCGCTACAGCATTGATATGATACACGCCAGCTTTATCAGATATGAAGACAAACTTAGAATCTGTAGATGTCATTTCTGAAATTTCTGAAACATTCCAGGCATATTCCACGTCATAAATATCATTAGACTGCAAAGGCTTGATGAGCAGTTTTCTTCCTTTAACAGTATGATATGAATACTTTTCAAAATCCCAAGTAAAAGGAAGGTCATCAGCATTTACCACTTCAATCTCAATCATATCGCTATGCGCACCGTCCTCGTTTTTGGCAGTCGCCTTGACGATATAGTTTCCAATTTCTTTAGCTTTAAATATGTAATTATGCTCATTACCTACGATTACATCATTGACAGTCCACACAATTTTTGTAGGAAGCGAAGTCTCACGAACTGAAGCATTAAGGACGACTTCCGTTTCAAGAGTGACAGTCATTTTCTTATTGCCAGCGATGCTTACCGTTGGAATCTCCAATTCAACCACATCGATACGAATCTCTTCCTCGTCAGAGCCATATTCCGTAGTGACTTTTAAAGTGACGTAATACTCACCCACTTCCTCTCGAGAGAAGGACAATGACGGTGAAGTCTCAATAACTTCACCATCTATCATCCATAAAAATGTTGCATTCTCAGCATGCTCGTAAGTAGGTTCTATGATTATCTCACGACCATATTTCACTGTATAAATACCAGTTTCATTGTCGAGGATAATTTTCGGAGCGAAGAACTCCTCGTTGATATTACAAGCAGCGAGAGCAACACAAGATATGAGTATCAATAATTTTTCAAAAATTCTTTTCATCTTGATTATTTGAAGACTTTTTCACCTTGGAATTGAACTGCGACATCGTCGTAAGCGAAGTAAGCTGGTTGTGAATAACCATATCCGTTGTCGTTAGTACCTGCCACATTAAACTCAACTCTCAATACTTTTCCGAGTGAAGTCAAATCCCATTTTGTCCATTCCATCACGACATTATCTGGACCGTTGACAAGATAGAATGTTGCTTCTGAAACTAATTCATCATTTTCATCGTAACCGCTAGCGATAATCCAAGCCTTATCATCTTCACCTATGTTATCGGTCAAGCCATTGCCATTGATATAACAGTTTAAAGCATAAGTAGAATTATTTACATAAATATGGTCGATGACTCTAGCCACGCCGTCGCCAAACATGAAAGAAGGCAGTTCTTCTGTGAAGTTGTAACCAGAATTATCTTTATAACCGAAGTGCATGCAGAAGTTTGCAGAACCATTATGACCGCCAGCGCCTTCCTCGCCATAGACAGTAAGCTGATTGTTGTAATCACCGTATGTCTCATAATCAGTATTAGCATAATTTGAAATAGCCTGACCACCGCCCCAATAAGCGTAAGAGTTGTAATTATATGGGAATGCGTGAAGGAGTTCGGTATTGTTTTCATCGTACCAATAATAAGGTTCGCTGCCGCTCATGTCGTAAATAAGATTGCTCATATATTGGTCTTCAGCGATGAGGTCGCTCCATGTGCTGATGTATGCGCCGCAGTAGCTCAATTCGTATGGAGAGAATTTAGCGTCAGCGTCTTCGAAAGTCAAGGTTCTGAGTTCCATTTCTTGAATCCACTCGCCTGCCATGACTTTAACTTTCGCGATTGCCATCTTGCCAGCTTCAGAAACGACAGTGATAGCGATTGTTCCTTCTTTATCGAAGTGACATAATTCCTTTGCAGGAGCTGTAATTGCGAGAGTGTTGTTTGCATAATCCGCACGCCATCCTTCAGGAGCATTGATGATATATTCAGCGACATTTTCTGTTTCAACTGTATATTCGACAGTCTTACCATATTCTATCTGTGCGAGTTGAGGAGCATTTACGATGATGAACATTGGAGCCGAAGCATCGTAACGAGCGAGGAGAATTACACTGCCGTCAGCCATAGTCACGATGACGTAATCAGGGTTTGAAGCATCGACATTTTGGAAGAAAGAGTCACCATCGCTACCTTGAGCCTTAACGCCTGTAGATGTCCATGTCAGACCACCGTCTGTTGATACTTCCCATTCGTAAGTATCAAGGTTGACACGGATTTGAGGAGCTATGCCATTAGAACCGCTACCGCCGTCCATGCCGTTAGCGCGAACTTTAGCACCATTAACGATAATCCATTCGCCGTCGAGTGTCCAGTAATAGTTACCGTCAACGTCTTTTGCGATAGAGATTTGAGGAGTTGAACCGTTGGTTCCATTTGTTCCGTTTGTGCCGTCAATACCATCTTTACCTTCAGCGATAACGCCTGTAGGTTCCCATGCATTACCACCATCGACAGAGATTTCCCATTCTTTAGTATCAGGATTGATACGCACTTTAGGCGTAATAGCATTTTGTCCGTTAGTTCCATTAGTTCCGTCTATACCGTCTTTGCCATTGGCGCGAACTCTCTCTCCGTCAACGATGAGCCATTCGCCATCAAGAGTCCAGTAATAGTTGCCGTCGGTGTCTTGTCTGATAGAAATGACAGGAGCATTAGAACCGTCTTTTCCGTTAGAAATCACTGCACTCGTGCCATCAGAGAATTGAATGGTGTAACCATCAGATGTCTTAATCACATCAGTTACAAAGACATTATTCTGAATTGCATTGACGATATTTTGCAAAGCAGCGATGTCGGCATTTGTTTTTTTAGCGATTTCTTCGAGTGCTGTTACGCGTTCATCCAATTCTTCAAGTTGATTTTTAATTTTTCTGTTGCAATTAGTCATTGATACGCAGACCAATGCAAGCATCAAAAGAGTAAATACTTTTTTCATGACTTTAGATTTTAATGTTTATAAATGAGATTGCTTAGATTCATATTTGATTATAGCATCAGCAATAACGCTCTTTACATTTTCGATTGAGAGCTCGTTGATGTATATTATTTCGTTAGCAAGTATGTTCAGCTGATAATATTTACTCGTTGACGGCATTTTTTTCAGAGAGCCGACGAATTTTGAGATTGGGATACGCTTGGAGTTAGTAAGATTGGATTTATCGATAATTGTAATCCAAGCGAAATTAATAGGACTGGCTTCAAGCATGCCATATATAGGATTTGCTTGAGCACGCAGGATTTTGAAGAATTTCCACAAATTTCTCTTGAGAATACGATTACTATTCTCCTGACTGTGGCTATAATTCTGGATTACATCCATTGTCATAAGGGTTATATCACGATTAACGAATACGACTTTAACTGCGTAACTATAAGCGACGAAGACACGACATTAGCATATACGCAAGCGCATGCTGAACGACGTTAACGTTGGCTAATAATGTTAGCAATTAAAAAATCAGTTGATAACGACCCGTATTCCAGCAGGTTGATATCCATTGAATCATAAGGCAGGTCTTCTGACTTGTCCAATTTGCCGCGCCTTCCCGAACTTAATCAGTGGCAAAGAATGCGGCAAACAAACTCATAAAGAGTTGGACTTACAGCAACTGGAATTGTTCCGGATTCACACCGGATTCCCTTTTCACTCTTCGTAACGCATAGTTCGTAAGAGCTCCTTATGCGAGGGCAAAAGTAATAAAAGTTTAAAGACAAATGACAAAAGGCTAAAGTTTTTTTTAGTCACCGAGACACCAAGACACCGAGACACCGAGTTAAGGAGTTGTAGAGACGTCACCCCTGCGGCGTCTGAAAAGAGAAGAGTTCTTAGTTCAAAAAAAAGAGACGTATCATGATACGTCTCTACGGTTGTTTTATAGTAAAAATTTAATCTTCCAAAATATAAACGCCCATTTCATCTTCAGATTGAATATCAATCACTTTAGCATTCTTATCTTCTTTAGCCAATTTAAGCGCAATATAAATATCAGCCCAACCTGACGAAATGAAAACTATTGCCCAAACCAAAAGTACTTCACTTCCAATACACAAAGAAGCAATGGCAGGAAGTATACCCAAAATAATCACAGGAATAGTATTTGCCATCATAAAATGCCTAACATTTAAAGGTTCTTTACAACGATAATATAGTGTTAATAATTTCTTAAAACCAAACTCTACACTCTTCCAACCATTTTCTGCATAACAAGCCAACGCAACACCTCCAATTAATACATACAAACCAATGCCAATTGAACCAACAATCCCCAATATTAGTAAAGGTATTACAAATATTAATATTAGTGATGCAAAACTTAAATCTGATGTAATTTTATCAAGATAATTATCTATGACATCACCATTATTATACACAAAAGTATCTAAACTATTACCCAAGTTGTCATGCCATATCAATGCAAAAGGAACAGCAAGAATAAGGGCAACAACAAGTAAAACAAATATAGCTAAGACATTGGCGTTTGTTACATTTATCGATATTTTACGATTTTTATTTTCATCTATTTTTTCCATAATAATATATTTTAACATTTCACAATTTATTTATAGTCTTAAATAGCAATACAATCATATTTTAATATTTAAAATATTGATTATCAAATACTCATAAAAGATAAACAGCAAACAATGCTATATATACTAACATATATCTCATACACTATAATTTATGAGCGTCAGCATGATCATTGGCAAACGGGATTTTTCACGACCATAAAAAAACGCGGACTTTGACATTATCCGCATTCTGAGGCCGTGAGAATTGCCCGATTCTTCAGATAAGCCAAAGCCCACGCTAAAGCGTAGACACTTGCAAGCTTATTCTTCGAAGAATCACTTTCTAAAATTTCTCACGTTTCAGAATGACACCGAATAAACAGCAAACGCTATGTTAAAAATATTTTATTTAATTCTCTATCTTATTCTATACTTACAATTTTATTTTTTAAAATTCAGAACTTAAACATATTTTTTTCGAGACGCAGCAAAATTCTACGAATTTTGATACGTCTCTACATTTTTCAATTTATCAAACGCCACAAGTGTGACGCCTCTACAATTATGCATTATGAATTATGAATTATTTTTTACTCCAAGTTGTTCCTTCTTTACCGTCTTTTAAGACGATGTCGAGAGCAGCGAGTTTGTCGCGGATGATGTCGCTGGTTGCCCAGTCTTTCTTAGCGCGTGCTTCTTTTCTGATGTCGATGATTGTCTCCATCAAACCGTCAACTAAGCCGTCATCGCCGCCTGCTTCTGTATCTAACAATCCTAAGATGTCGAATACGAATGACTGGAACAATTGTTTCAATAATTCTAATTCTTGAGCGTTAATCTTAGCGTTGCCGTCTTTCACAGTGTTGACCATTCTTACAGCTTCGAACAAGTTAGCTATCACGATTGGACTGTTGAAGTCGTCGTTCATTGCTTCGTAGCAAGCATCCATGATTTTTTGTACGCCGAGTTCTGCTGCGCCTTCTGTAGCGGTGAGAGTATTAGCAATCTTAACGGCTTCCATCAAGCGTTTGTAGCCTTTTTCTGCAGCCTGCAATGCTTCGTTAGAGAAGTCGACAGTGCTACGATATTGAGCTTGTAATACGAAATAACGTATTGTCATTGGTGGATAAGGACGTTCCAAGAGTGCGTGGTTGCCAGCGAAGAAATCTTCAAGTGACATCGCATTGCCGAGAGACTTACCCATTTTCTGACCGTTAAGAGTAATCATATTGTTGTGCATCCAATATTTGACTGGCTGTTTGCCGCCGTTGAATGCCATCGACTGTGCGATTTCTGATTCGTGGTGTGGGAAGAGCAAGTCCATACCGCCGCCGTGGATGTCGAATTGTTCGCCGAGGTATTTGCAGCTCATTGCTGAACATTCAGCGTGCCATCCTGGGAAACCTTCGCCCCATGGTGAGTTCCAGCGCATGATGTGTTTTGGCTCAGCTTTCTTCCACAATGCGAAATCGGCGCCGTTTCTCTTTTCGAGCTGACCAGCGAGTTCGCGAGTGTTGTTGAGAAGTTCTTCTACATTACGGCCTGACAAAATTCCGTAACGGAAGTCTTTGTTATATTTTTCAATGTCGAAATAGACAGAACCATTTGATTCGTAAGCATAACCAGCGTCGAGGATTTTCTGAATCATCTCGATTTGTTCGATGATATGACCTGAAGCATGTGGCTCGATTGATGGACGCAACACATTGAGTTTGTCCATACTTGCGTGGTATCTGTCTTTATAATATTGAGCGACTTCCATTGGTTCGAGGTTCTCAAGGCGAGCTTTCTTTGCAATCTTGTCTTCGCCTTCGTCAGCGTCGTGTTCGAGGTGACCAACGTCGGTGATGTTACGAACGTAACGAACTTTATAACCTAAATGTTTGAGATAACGGAACACGAGGTCGAAAGTGATTGCAGGACGAGCGTGTCCCAAATGAGCGTCGCCATAAACAGTTGGACCGCATACATACATTCCAACATGTGGAGCGTTAAGAGGCTTGAACAATTCCTTTGAACGTGTCAAGCTGTTGTATATAAAAAGGTTGTTTTCCATAATCGTTTTAAATTTTCAATATTTGCAAAGGTACGATTTATTTCTTTAAAAAAAATCACAAAATTCAACTTAAACTAAATTAGTTTTCCTTAACTTTGCACAGCATTAAAATACCACCTTATCATGAAAAAAATCTTAGCTCTGTTTTTATGCTTTTTTGCATATTATTCTTGTATTGCTCAAACAAAGGAAATTGAGTTTCAACTATATTCTCTTATAGCTACGGTAACAAACGCCAACTCTACTCCACCAGAATGTTCCATTCGATGTGGAGATTTTCCAACAAAACCAACTTCTTTGGATCTTCCAAATAGTGTTATCATAAATGACATCGAATATACCGTAACTTCTATTCCAGACAAAGCATTCCAAAACGGGAAAAATTTTATCGGAGGATTATATTTACCTAATAATGTAAAAACTATCGGGAAATTCGCTTTCCAAAATTGCTCTGGCTTCACAGGAAGTCTTATTTTTCCAGAAAGTACACAATCTATTGGCAACAAAGCTTTTGACGGATGTTCTGGCATTACAAGTCTTACGTTGCCAAATGCAAACTATCATAACAATAGTATCAACGGTATGGAAAATGTAAAAGTTGTCATATCTCTGACAGATATTGATAACCTGCCAGGAAACATAAAAAATTTCATAACCGACATTGTTGGAGATGGTGGCACTGTCATCCAACCAGGCGACACCCCATCTGACGCCGACACTCTTCTTACCATGCCAATATTCCGAGGTGGCGACCCTGACGCTCCAAATTCTTGGTATAATCCAAAGAACTGGAATCCAGAGGGTGTACCTTCAAAAGTCAGAAGAGTAGCAATAGAAGGAGATCTTGTCATTTCTGCTGGCGAAATAATAGAGATAGACTATATAACGAATGCCGCTTCATCGTATTATGAAGCTGGAACTATCACAATTAAAGACGGAGGTCAATTAATTCATAATGACGGTCTTTTAAATGATGTCAGAATAGAAAAAGACATCATCGGATATGGCGATGTTAACAATAAAGGCGGATGGTACCTGATAGCTCCTCCTACCTCAAACATTATTTCCAACAGCTACTATAACAATTTGATTGAGGAAAACGGAAATTACGATTTGTATTTTTACAATGAAGCTGATTATCATTGGCACAACTTCAAAGACAAAGAAAGTAACAAAGACTTCACAAGATTATTCCTTGGACAAGGTTACTTATACGCAAACCAAAACAACACTACCATTACATCCATCGGCAGACCTAATACAAACTCAACTCAATTCATTTTGTCGGCGTCCAGCGAAGAAAACATTTCAAATAAAGGTTACAATCTAGTTGGCTTCAACCTTATCGGAAATCCTTTCACACACGACATTCATAAAGGAATAGCTATTTCAAACGACTTGTTAAAAGAAGGTTATTATACATTATCAACAAACGGCACATGGGTTTCAAATCCCGATTCAAAACCTATCGAAGCATGTTCTGGAATTCTCGTAGAAACTAAAGATAGAAGCGCTGACGGACAACCTCTGTTCATCAATAAAATATATTCTCAAAACACACGAAGAAATAGTCAGGAAATGCTATCCATCAAAGTGTCAAACAACATTTACGAAGATGTTGCCTACATCCATTTCGACAACGACAGTGACAAAGGACTTAGAAAAATAGCACACATCAACAAAGAAGCACAAATGATTTATATCCCTATCGACGGCGTTGACTATGCTATCGCAAAAATAGACGAATACACTAATGAAATCCCAATTTCTTTCAAGGCTTCAAGAATGGGAAGTTACACTATAAGCATTGATGCTACAAAATGTAATTACGACAATGTATATCTTATTGATAATGAATCTGGAAATAAGATTGACATTCTTAACAACAAATATACTTTCATAGCATCATCAACAAAAAAAACAAGAGATTTCACTTTGTTATTAGGTGACAGCAAAGAATCTAACTTCGCTTTCATAAATAAAGAAAACATTGTCATCAAAAATATAAAAGGTCAAGGAACCGTTCTGATTTATGATGCGATAGGTCATCTTATCATCAGAAATGAAGCCTATTTGAATTGTAACATTCCAACAGAACTTCTTACCAATGGCATATATGTCGTAAGACTAATTGATGACAACGGAATAAAAACACAAAAAATAGCAGTCAACAAATAAACCACTGACATTTTAAGTATTGGTATATAACATTTTAAAAGAAATCGCTTAATTATTGAGTGATTTCTTTTTTTTTTCAACTTTATTGTTTACATTTGCAAGACACAAAAACACAATTTAGTAATTTTTAAACACAATAATAACATGTATAACAAATTTCAAGATTATTTAAAACAAGAATTGGCTCAGATTGAAGCCGATGGTCTTTATAAAAACGAACGTATTATTGAAAGCGCACAAGGTGCTGAAATCATTGTCAAAGGCAAGAAATGTCTTAATTTCTGTGCTAACAACTATCTCGGTTTAGCCGATAATCCACAACTTATAGAAGCTGCCAAGAAAGGCATGGACGCTCGCGGATTCGGAATGTCGTCAGTACGTTTCATCTGCGGTTGTCAGGACTTACACAAAGAATTGGAAGCTAAAATTTCCGAGTTCTTCGGTACAGAAGACACTATTTTATATGCAGCATGTTTCGATGCTAACGGCGGTGTATTCGAACCATTGTTAGGCGCAGAAGACGCAATCATCTCCGATGCTTTGAACCACGCCTCTATCATCGACGGCGTTCGTCTCTGCAAGGCTCAACGTTTCCGTTATGCTAACGCCGACATGGCAGACCTCGAAGCTCAGCTACAAGCAGCAAAAGACTGCCGTTTCAAACTCATCGTCACCGATGGTGTGTTCTCAATGGACGGCAACGTTTGTCCTTTAGACAAGATTTACGAACTCGCACAGAAATACGACGCTATGGTCATGGTTGACGAAAGTCACTCAGCTGGCGTTGTCGGCGTGACAGGTCGCGGCGTGACAGAACGTTTCAACCTTAAAGGCCAAATCGAAATCATCACAGGAACACTCGGCAAGGCATTCGGCGGCGCAATGGGCGGTTTCACAACAGGCAAGAAAGAAATCATCGACATGTTACGTCAACGCTCTCGTCCTTATCTCTTCTCAAACTCAATGGCTCCAGGTCTCGTAGCAGCTGGAATCCGTATGTTCGAGATGATGAGCGAGACAAACGAACTCCAAGACAAATTACACGCCAACACCGAATATTTCATCAGAGAAATGGTAGCGAAAGGCTTCGACTGCAAGCCTTCAGAATCTGCCATCTGCGCAGTGATGTTGTACGACGCTCCTCTCTCACAGAAATTCGCAGCACGCATGCAAGACGAAGGTATCTTCGTAACTGGCTTCTACTACCCTGTCGTTCCAAAAGGACAAGCTCGTATCAGAGTACAGATTTCAGCCGCTCACGAAAAAGAACATCTCGACAAATGTATCAACGCTTTCGTGAAAATTGGCCAAGAATTAGGAGTAATAAAATAATTATTAACTAAAAACTTAATATTTATGAAGAAGATATTAATTATAGGTTCCGGCGGACAAATCGGAAGCGAATTGGTAAAAAAACTTCGTGGCATCTATGGCAATGAAAACGTCGTTGCCAGCGACTTACGCCAACTCACAGGAGAAATCGTCGAAACAGGTCCTTTTGAAAGAATCGACTCGACAAGCATCGTACAAATCATTGAAGTTGTTAAGAAATATAACATCGACACTATTTACAACCTCGCAGCGATTTTGTCAGCCACAGCTGAGTTAAATCCAATGTTGGGTTGGAACGTCGGTATCGGCAGTTTAATTAACTGTTTAGAAATCGCACGCGTGTTCAACTGCGCTCTCTTCACACCTTCATCTATCGGTGCTTTCGGTCCTAACACACCAAAAGACTTGACACCTCAAGATACAATTCAACGTCCAACGACAATCTACGGCATCACAAAGGTTACAGGCGAAATGTTGAGCGACTATTATTTCAGACGTTACGGCGTTGACACACGTTCCGTCCGTTTCCCTGGCTTGATTTCAAACCTCACATTGCCTGGCGGCGGAACGACAGACTACGCAGTGGAAATTTATTATGCTGCTGTCAAAGGCGAGAAATTCGTATGTCCTATCGAAAAAGGAACTTTCATGGACATGATGTATATGCCTGACGCATTAGATGCTATGGTCAATATTATGGAAGCTGACCCAAGCAAACTCGTTCACCGCAACTCTTTCAACTTGACTTCAATGGCATTCGACCCTGAAATCATCTACAACTCTATCAAGAAATATATTCCAGATTTCGAGATGGAATACAAAATAGATCCTATCAAACAAGCCATCGCAAATTCATGGCCTAACAGCTTAGACGACACATGCGCCCGCAACGAATGGGGCTGGAATCCTAAGTACGACCTTGATAAGATGACAGTCGATATGATTGATTCATTAAGAAAAAAAATGGGACTTTAAGTCCCATTTTTTTATTTGCGTTCTTTAATCCAAGTCTGCGATCTTCCCAACCAGCCTTTCTTGTCGAGAGAACCGCGAAGAGTGATTGTGTTATCTCCTGCGTTGTAAGAAATCTTAGCATAGTAAGTCTTCTTTGACTCTGGTTCGTAAACGGTACCGCCTTTCAACATACCATCTTCAGCCTTCATATCTTTTACGATAACCAATCCTTTATTTGGACTGTTTGGATTTTCAACGCCATCTTTAAAAGCCTTGATAATCTGTCCGTAATAGATACCATCTTCGCCTTGATAAATATTAACAAGAGCTTTTATAGCACCTGTTTCATCGTCAACGGTATACCATTCACCTACGATTTTGTCGATTTGTGCTGTTGCAAATAATGAACTAAATACTAATGCTAATAATAAAAAACATTTTTTCATAATTCTCATTTTTATTGGTTAAACAATCAGTTTTCTATTTCTATTTCTATTTCACTTCACCCACGTCTGCGAGCGTCCAATCCAACCTCTTTTGTCGATAGAACCTCGCAACGTTATTGTGTTGTCTTCTTTGTTATAATAAATCTTACCGTAATAATTTTTCTTTCCTTCCGGTTCGTAGATAATGCCATTTTTCAACATTCCATCGCATTCTTCCATGTCTTTCACGACGACCATATTTTCAAAGCCAGTATCTTTCAACTCCTGCCCTTTCCAAAAAACTCTCAATATTTTACCGTAATAAAGTCCGTTATCGCCTTTATAAAATTCGACAATGCCTTTAGTTTCGCCCGTCACATCATCGACGGTACGCCATTCGCCCAAAATCATTTCAACCTGAGCCGAGGCGAACATTGAGATGAAAAATAATGCTATTAATATAAGGTGTTTTTTCATAATTCATAATTCATAATGCATAATTCATAATGCATAATGCAAATTATTCATTCCTAATTATAAAGTCCTTGCGTCTCTATGCGAGATATTCCTCAATTCCTAACTAATTCTTCGATTACGACTGGATAATGTTGATATTCGAGTTTATGAATCTTCGCTGCGAGGCTGTCGGCTGTTTCGCCTTCTTCAAGAGCGACTTGAGCTTGGAATATGATTGCTCCGCTATCGTAACATTCATTAACATAATGAATTGTGATACCCGAAACTTTTTCTTTCGCTGCGACGACGGCTTCGTGAACATGTTCGCCATAAAATCCTTTGCCGCCATATTTTGGCAATAAAGCAGGATGAATATTGACGATTTTATTTGGGAAAGCATCGATGAGATATTTTGGAAGAAGCCATAAAAATCCTGCTAAAACAACGAGGTCGATATTTTGTTCTAACAATTCTTTTGTGAAATTTTCACTCTTGAACTCAGCTCTGTTTATTATTTTACAAGGAATTCCGAGGTTTTTGGCTCTTTCTATTGCGTATGCATTTGGATTATTACAAATGACATTAACGATTTCAACTTCTTTATTATCTGCAAAATATTCTGCTATTCTTTGCAAGTTGGTGCCTCCGCCTGAGACAAATATCGATAATCTTTTCATATTTATTTTGTTAATTTTTATTCATATTTAAAACTCTCACGACTTCATTTGGCTCAATATTGAACCAAATAATCCATTCATTTCCAGAATGTGTCTTTCTTTTGTTAAAAGATTTTTTGTTATCTAAAAACATCTCTCTAACAGAAATCAAAGATAATCCTTTTATCGTTTCGTTGTTATTATTTTTTAACATTACACTTCCATCTTCTTCAACTCTATATTCAAGATTTTGAATCTGATGTTGGTATGTCATATATTTTTCAATCGTTGTAGGCAATAAAAGATGTTTGTCTCGCATATCAGAAATTCTTTTCAAAGCTTGATTAAATCCTTCTTTCGCCACGATTTTACCATTCTTCATTTCCCAAAATCCACGATTTTCATCCACCCAAGGCGCATAAATATGTGTTATAAAGACATATCTGAAATCAACGATTTTATCCAGATGTTCCTGTGATAAATAATATTCCCAAGAATCGCCAGGCTCCAGCGTATATGGCGTCGACCATTGCAGAATATCGGGATAAGACGGATGTCGCATAACTTTAGGACAAGGCAAAGCATCGCCGAAGCCTGGATACGGACGCATCAAATTGTTTTCGAAGACGTAATCCACAAACGGACGCGGATTCATTTCTTCATAAGCGGCATTAAACGGGAACTTCACATCGTATTCTTTCCATAAATCATAGACATAATACGGTGACGCAGAATCCAATCCATCACAAATCATATCTTCCCTATTATTCAAAAATCCATTGTTATAGCCATGGTCAATCCACGATGGAGAAGCAAAATTTTCTTTCATAAACAACAGTGCTTCAGCAAGATAATCATTTGTCGAAGTGTATTGTTCTGGAGTATGAAGACAAATATCGAAGCCTTTGTCTTTCAATTGCTTCAAAAAATCAAAAAATGAAGTATCTGTCTTTATCGTAGAATGTAATCCTGGAAAATCTGGATTTTTTTCAAAATTAGTTACAGAATCTGGATTGTGATAAAACACGCTTTTTGTCACAGGAATATCGAAATAAGCAAAGCCGCCTATCGCATCTTCCACATTTACAACTTCTTCACTTCCGAAATAAGTCGCACGATGTGTCTTGATGTCGGCCCAATCCGCATGTTCTGTCCAAATAAAAGCCGATTCATAGCCTTCAAAAACAGGCATAATTCGCGGCAAATCCGCTTTGTTTGTCAAAGAAACCACGAAAGACGAATTCAGCGATGCGCCTTTCTTCATGAATGTTGAAGAATTATCGATATAATAATCAGTCGTATCCCAAAGTTCATAACGCATCAAAAGATGGTCATAATAATAATCCATATTGATATATGCAGTAGCATTTTTAACGTCTAACTGAATTGAAGAAATTGAATCTAAATGATATAAATTCAACTGTTTATCTAAATACGAAAGAGAAAATCCTTCTTTATCTAAATAATAAACATCTTGATAATCACAAGTATCCACAAACAGATTTCTTCTATAAATAGTAAAATCATCATTCAAGAACGGAATTATCAACGATGATTTCAAGATTTTCACATCTTTATTAAACGTTGTTTCTAAATGAAAATTAACATTTGGATTGTTTTCTTCAGAAGAGAATGTCAGATTTTCTGTAAAGTACTGAGTTGCTGAGTTGCTGAGTTGCTGAGTTGCTGAGTTTTGAAATTCTGAAATTTGAACTTCGACCGTGTCATTATCAACAATCAAAGAATAAAATAACGACAAAGGTTTTGTTATAGGATTATCATTTTCATCTGCCAAAACAATTTGATTTTTCTTTTCTGAATATAAAATGTTAATGGATTTTGTGTTAAAAATATTTTTCAAATCTTTAGGAACATCATTGGCTTCAACTTTATCGACATAAGTCGGAAGGTTAAAATATTTTATGTTAAAATTAAAGTCGTCTATAAAAAAAGATTCGTTATGATTATTCAAGACATAACAATTAAGTTTAGAATTTTTAATGACATCATTAGGCAAGCTCAGAGAAATTTCTGTATTATACCATTGATTTTCAGCAACAAAACCTTTTGACAAAGAAAAAGACTTCCAGAATATTGTTTTGTTCTCATTTTCAACTGAAACTACGAATACAGAATTAAGCCGTGCATTTGATTTAATCATCATATCTATAGAAATCAATGCATTAGCATTTTTAACGCTATCATCAACATTAAAGTCGAAGCCCAGAGCGTAGGTCAAATCGGAAGGACATTCGCACACAAAACTACCAGAGCATGCGGTTTCATTTTCCAAGCGGCGAACATTTTTCCACAAAGCATCAGCGCATTCATTGTCAAAGTTATTGGAAAACCTAATTGAATTATCTGAAGTTTTACTGTTATTTATGCAACAAAAAAATGAGATTGTCAATAATAAAATCAGCGATAAATATGATATTTTTTTTAAAAAATCAAGCATACGTTTTTATTTCCTTTTCTCCGTTTACAACTTGTAACACATTGTAAACCAATGCTTCAACAGTATAATCTTTTGGATAAGAATTTATTGGAGCAAGATTTTCAATTTTTTTGGAAATATACTTAAAAAAACGTTTGTCGGCGAATATTTTTCCTGACAAAATAATTGCGTCTATTTCACCGTCTAATGTAACATAATGCGATGCGATTTCTTTTGCTATCTGATACGCCATCGCCTCCAATATCATATTTGTTTTGTTATCATTTTTTAACAACGACATTATTTCATCGCAGGAATTTGTTGTTATATAAGAATGAAATGTCGCATTTCTGTTAATAAGTTTTAAGATTTCGTCTTTTGTATAATGTTTTTTAAACATCATATCTATCACATTCGACACCGGCATTGTTCCTGTTTCAAAGAATCCCATCGGACCGAATCCCATATAAGCTTGGTTCACATCAACAACGCATCCTTTTTTATGAGCTGCCACAGAAACATTTCTATCGCCGACATGACAAAATACGATATTCATATCATCATAATTTTTATTAATATTTTTGGCATATTCTTTTGAGAGATATTTATGTACGAGTGCATGGAACAGCGATTTTTTTCTTGTTATAGGATGAGCAAAAAATCTTGCAACATCAGAACGCTCATCGACGGAAGCAGGGTCGACGACAAGTGATTTCACGCGCAAGAGACTGGCGATAGTAAAAGCCAGAAGTCCAGCCATATTTATCACATCGTCACCTCCCACTCCATCAATCATATCGCCAACCATAATTTTATCAATTTCATAAACGCCTGTTTCACAAGGTTTAAGGAGTCCGCCTTCAGCAACGACATATTGAACGGACTTAATATCAACTGCATCACGACGCAGGCGATTCATTATGGCATCGCGGCGAAACGGCAATTGGTCGACGGCATTTTCCATCAAGATAAAATCGTCTTTCGAGTGATCTATATCGCTTTGATAAAATATATTTTCGTCTTTGCTGACAGCTATTCTTGTATAAAATATTTCAGTATTTATTGTTAAAATTATTGTTGACATAATTGTTAATTTTTAACGATTCAACAATAAAAAAGCGATAAAGTTTAAACCTTATCGCTTTATTTATTTTAACATTTTATTTTTCAATCCACATTATCGTGTAGGAAGGAATTACTTTCGCGGAGTCCTTTGTCTTTATTAGACGAATACGTTGAAAGTTGTTGTTCTTCTTTATTGAAAATATTGAGTCCCATGCGTTTATAAGCTGGTTGTGTTTCCAATTCTTCAATATGTTCTATTGATTTGAAATTCATATTAAGAGAAGCCAGACGTTGACGGCGAAGCATTTCCTGTTGGCTTATATCATCCTTTTCTTGTTCTGTCTTGACTTTATGTCTCACAAGTGTCTGAGTGTCTGCGCTATCTTTAACATACGATGTTATACCGAAGTCTTCATCGTCGTCATTATTATTGAAAGGATTGTTATAAACACGAGTCGTTGGTGTTGGATTTGGAGTGTTTATATTTCTTTCAGAAGAAGTGTTTCTTGTTGGAGTATATCCGTTGCTATTATTGCCGATATTATCGTCATCGCCCAAGACATGAATTTTTTTATCTTTTTCTTTAGATTCAAAAGTCACTGTTTCTTCAGGTTTTCTTTTATCGATGACTTTTATTTCTGGTTCTGGAGCTGGTTCAGCGACTTGAACTGGCTCTGTTTTTTGTTGTACAGGTTCTTCTATAGGACGATTTTTTGGCTTTGTAGCATCGTCGTACATGACATGCACTTTTGCATTGCAGTCATAAGTCTCTGACGAGCCATAATATTTTTCGTCTTTTTCGTTAAATCCGGTTGCGATGAGAGTCACATTGATTCCTGCTCCGAGGGAAGCATCTTCGCCGTTACCCCATATCACTTCGGAGCAATTACCTGTAGCTTCTTGTACATATTCAGTTATTTCCATCACTTCATCGAGAGACACTTCGTCATTGCCAGAAGTGATATAGATAAGGATATTTTTAGCGCCTTTGATGTCGGAGTCGTCGAGAAGAGGAGAATGTACGGCTTCTTCCACGGCGCGTATTGCTCTATCTTCGCCTTCGGCATAACCGGAGCCCATGATAGCCTTGCCACTATCGCGCATGACGGTATTAACATCTTGGAAGTCGACATTAACATAACCTGTCACGGTAATGATTTCAGCTATACCTTTAGCAGCAGTTTTGAGCACATCGTCAGCTTTTTTAAAAGCCTGAGTCAGTTTCATATCGCCGTATTCGTCGCGAAGTTTATCATTGCTGATAACGAGGAGAGTATCGACATGTTTACGGAGTTCAGCGATGCCGTCGAGAGCTTGTTGTTGTCGGCGTTTACCTTCACAGCTGAAAGGCATTGTCACGATTCCGACTGTAAGGATATCGAGTTCTCTTGCAACGGAAGCCACAACAGGAGCTGCACCAGTTCCTGTTCCGCCACCCATACCTGCTGTGATAAACAACATTTTGGTATCTTCGCCCAATATTTCGCGCAATTCATCAGTTGTTTCCAACGCTGCATCGCGTCCCACATCTGGTTTATTACCAGCGCCGAGGGCTCGTTTTCCGAGATGCACTTTCATTGCAACAGGACTTTTCTCAAGAGCTTGATAGTCAGTATTACAAAGTATAAAATCGACACCTTGGATACCTTCGGTAAACATGTGAGTAACAGCATTGCTACCGCCGCCACCAACACCAATAACTTTGATGATATTAGGTCTTTCTTCCTTAGTATCGAATTTAATTAAGTCTGTCATATTATTATTGTTTTTGTCTTAGTCAATATTATCTGATTTGAAGATCCCTGAAATTGTTGTGATAATATCTTTCAACACGAAGGCTTTTTTACCTGGTGTTTTTTCTTTTACTTCATCATTATCTTCTACTTCAGTCACGACTTCTTCATTTGCTTCTGCTACTGGTCCGTTTTTCACATCAGCTATGGTTTTGCCGCTTCTCTGGAAATCGTTTTCATATTTGGCGATGCCTTCTATTACGAGACCAATACCTGTTGAATATAAAGGACTTGCCAAATCTTCTGCAGTTTCATTTGCGAGATATTCATTAGGATAACCCAATCTAACTTCGAGGCCTGTCTTAAACTCAGCGAGTTGACGGATATGTTTCATCATTGCGCCGCCGCCTGTAAGAACGATACCTGCAATGAGTTTATGTTCTGAGTTAACTTTTTGTATTTCAAAGTTTACTAGGTCGAATATTTCTTCAAGGCGAGCTTGGATTATATTTGCCAAGTTTTTGAAAGAAATTTCTTTTGGTTCGCGACCATGAATTCCTGGTATTGACACGACTTCGTCTTCGCTGTTTTCCAATGCCACTGCGGAACCAAATTTGACTTTGATTTCCTCTGCGTATTTTCTGATGATAGAGCAACCTTGACGAATGTCTTCTGTGATGACATTACCTCCGAAAGGAATAACTGCTGTATGATAAATTATCTCATCATAGAATACCGCAATATCAGTTGTACCACCACCAATGTCAACGATAGCGACGCCAGCTTCTTTCTCATCCGCACCGAGAACTGCAGCAGCTGATGCTATAGGTTCAAGAATCATGTTTTCCATCTCAAGGCCAGCGTGTTCTATACATTTCACGATGTTCTTAACGGCTGATGTCTGACCAACAATAACATGGAAGTTAGCTTCTATCTTATTGCCGACCATTCCTTTAGGTGAACGAATTCCAGCTTCGTCATCGACTATATATTCTTGAGGTATAACATTGATAATCTCTTCACCTGGAGAGACGCCAATCTTATACATATCTTGTTTCAATTTATCGAGTTCTGCGTCAGAAATTTCGACATCTGCATTTTCTCTGATTAAAACGCCACGATGTTGAAGGCTCTTGATATGATGACCAGCAATACCGACATTAACGCTTTTAATATCAACTTTTGACTGTTCAGATGCTTCAGCAACAGCACGTTTGATAGCATCTACTGTTTCTTCGATATTAAAAACCATTCCTCTTTTTACGCCGGTCGACTCTGTTTTTCCGTAACCACGTATCTCAATTTTGCCATTAGGCATTTTTTCTCCTACGATACAGGCAATTTTTGTTGTGCCAATATCTAAACCAACTATATAAACAGGATCACTCATATCTTCTTATTTTTTTATTTTGGTACAAACTACTTGGTTTTTATAATTCAAGTTTATCTCTTTATAATTATCAAGTTCAGGATTTCCTTGCATTTTATCAAAGAAATGCTTCATTTTTAACAATTTTTCCCTAATTTCATTAACATCGCCAAAGATAACAATAATATTTGTGTTATTCACTGAAAAAATATAATTTTTCTTCTTATCATAATGAATTTGTCTAACACAAGATTTAGAATAATTATCGTTCAAAACCTCTTTTACCAAATTGAAAGTTTGTGGCAATTTTGTTTTAACATAAACTTCATCATTGACATTACCCAATTTATCGACAGGAAAATCCACGCCACTTACCACAAGAAGTCTAGGAACATATTGATTATTAGTTGGATAAATATCACCATTGTTATCAATATATACCGATTTGCCGTTTTTTCCATACACACGAACTATTGGATCACATTCCTCTATTTCAACGTCTAGATATTCTTTGAGGTTGATGTCTGCTTTTGCACTGATAATCCACGGATTAGCATTCAAGGCATTCAGCACTGAATCGACATTTATCGTTTTAATCTGCTGATTATTAGTCGTATCGCATATATCGAGTATCATATCGTAAGTTTTGCCATAATCGACGAATCCTTTTTCTGTTTTTCTTACGATTTTCAAGTCGACATCTTTCAGATTATCATGGAAATGTTCATAGGCGCAATACACGGCCAACGCTATCAGGGCCGACAATGTAAATACGAGCAATAATATGTTAAGGACTTTTCTCATGATTCAAGCAATGTTTCTATTTGTGGCACAAAGCGATCGATATCGCCGGCTCCCATTGTCACAATCAGTTCTGGTTTTATTTTTTTAATTGTGTCAATGAGTTCCTCTTTTTGGCATATTTGTTTTTCTTTACAAGATATTTTTTCGAGCAGAACTGATGATGTCACGCCTGGCATTGGTTTTTCGCGAGCCGGATATATTTCCATCAGCAGCAGCCTGTCGGCGAGCGATAGAGCCTCCGCAAATTCATCCATAAAATCGTTTGTTCTTGAAAAGAGATGCGGCTGGAACACAAGTGTCAACTTCTTGTCTGGAAATATCGTCCTAACCGCTTTCAATGAAGCTTTTATCTCTTCTGGATGATGTGCGTAATCATCAATATAACAAACTTTTTCATTCTTTACTCTTATGTCGAAACGACGAGCGACGCCTTGAAAAGTCGCAAGACCTTCCCTTATGGTTTTCATATCAACACGAAGTTGCAGACATGTCATGATAGCCGACAAGGCATTCAAAACATTATGTTCTCCAAAGAGTTGCATCTTATATTCTCCAAAATCAAGTCCCTCTTTTGTTATAACAGAAAATCTGGTCATGCCGTCAACGACTCTGACATTACGCGCCATCACATCTGCATCTTTGAAGCCATAAGTGAGTTTTCTTCTATCAGTAACGATTGGAAGCGCTTGATTATATATCACAACACCTTCTGGCTTTGTTTTTTCGACAAACTGATTAAAAGCCTCAACCACTTGCTGCTCATCACCATATATATCGAGATGATCTGCGTCTATCGATGTCACGATACTTATATAAGGCGTTATCTGTAAAAATGATCTATCAAATTCGTCAGCTTCCATCACAACAATTTCATCATTCTCATCACCGATTATGACATTGCTGTTTATGTTTTTAGCTATTCCGCCAATAAATGCCGACATTGGTTTTTGGGCATAATGCAAAAGATGCGACACCAAAGATGTCACCGTTGTTTTGCCATGACTTCCAGCTACTGCGACCGTATCGCATTGACGAGATATTTCTCCCAACACCTGGGCACGTTTTATAATTTTAACGTTTTTCTCTCGAAGATAGTTAAGCTCCTTAGAATCAGATGGTATAGCTGGAGTTAATATAACAAAATCAATATTTTCTGGCATCAACGCTGGATTGTCTTCATAATGAATAGAAATGCCTTCTTCTTCCAATTTCCTAGTCAATGGCGACGGTGTTTTATCATAACCCGACACCTGACATCCTTTATTGTAGAAATAACGAGCCAAGGCACTCATTCCTATGCCGCCTATACCTAAGAAATATATGTTTTGTTTAGCAATCTTATTCATGACAATCATCATTTATTTAATATCATTTCTATCTGATCTACAATATCTTCAGCTGCATTTGGTCTAGCAAATTTAGCGATATTATCTTTCATTTCATCTTGTTTATTAACATTTTTTAACAAGTCGAAAACTACAGGAAGCAATTCTTTTTCTGTCTCTGAGTTTTTCACAATTATAGCTGCATTTGCATTAACAAGACTCATTGCATTTTTCGTCTGATGATCTTCTGCTGCTGTTGGTAGCGGCACGAACACCACAGCTTTGTTCAGCAGCGAAAGTTCCGAAATCGACATTGCTCCAGCGCGTGAAATCACCACATCTGCCGCCGCATAAGCCAAATCCATTCTATCGATAAAGACCGTACATTTTATCCTGTCTTGAAGTCCGTTTTCTTGAACTTCTTTAGAAGCCTTATCAAAATAATGAGTTCCAGTCTGCCATATCAGCTGATAATCATTTTCTTTAAACGAAGCAAGTTGAGCCGATATTCCCTTGTTGATTCCAAGAGCTCCCTGACTGCCTCCCACCAAAAGAATCGTCTTTTTTTCTGGATTAAGTCCAAAAAACGCAACACCTTCATCTCTCCTGTCATTCATCGGCACGATATTGTTTCTCAACGGATTACCAGTCAAGACTATTTTATCTTTTGGAAACCATTTTTCCATATTATCATAAGCAACGCAAATCTTAGCTGCTTTTTTTGCTACGATTTTATTTGTAATTCCAGGATAAGAATTCTGTTCTTGTATCACGATAGGAATTCCCATCGAAGCCGCCGTTTTCATTGTTGGTCCGCTTGCGAATCCACCCACTCCTATCACGACATCTGGCTTAAATCTTTTCAATATTTTCCTTGCATTTATCATGCTGCTGATAAGTTTGAAAGGAAAGCTGAGATTATCTAATGAAAGTTCTCTTTTAAATCCGCTAATCCACAATCCCTCAATAGGATAGCCAGCCTTAGGCACTCTATCCATTTCCATTCTATTTTTTGCACCTATAAAAAGTATCTCTGCCTGAGGAAAACGTTTCTTCAGACAATCGGCGATTGCTATAGCAGGAAAGATATGACCTCCTGTACCACCGCCACTAATTATCACTTTCGGTTGTTGCGAGTTCATCTTTTCTTTCATCTTTTTTATTTATTTCTTTTGATACACTTAATATTATTCCGAATGCGCAGCCTGTAAACAATATCGATGTTCCGCCCTTACTGATGAACGGCAACGGCTGTCCTGTAACTGGAAATATTCCGACAGCGACACCTATGTTAACCATCGCCTGCATAACCAGCATAAACGCCAATCCGAACGCCACGAAACCTCCGAACGACTGCGGTATCGTGACCATAATCCTGATTGCTCGATATAGCAAAATAAGATAAAGCAAAATTACAAAGGCTCCCATCATCAAACCATATTCCTCGACTATTATAGCATAAATAAAATCTGAATATGGATGTGGAAGGAAGTTACGCTGCGTACTTCTGCCTGGACCTTTGCCTATTACACCACCACCTGCGATGGCAATTTTTGATTGTATCGACTGAAAGTCTTCCTCATCAGCTTCTCGAGCTAGTTCTTCGTCACTCTTCTCTACGTCTTTAAACTTTTCCGTAAAGCTTTCTATACGTTGCAGCCACACTCCTGTCCTGCCCTTATCTTCAGCCACATTTAACACTATTATTATGTATATGCTCATTATAACGAGAGCTCCTGCAAGAAAAGTGAGGAGATATTTCATATTGATTCTTCCTACAAACAAAAGCACCAAACAACTGGCAAACAAGATGCCTGCAGTAGAGAAGTTCTCTGGAAATATCAAGCCAACAATAACCAATACTGGCAACATCAGCGGTACGAACGCACTCTTAAAACTCTTTATCTCGTTCTGTTTCACCGTTAATTCTCTTGCAAGATAACCTATCAACGCTACTTTGGCAAAGTCACTACTTTGGAACGAGACTCCAAATATTCGTATAACACGCTGAGCTTCATTAAGGTCTGCTCCAAAAAACAATGTATAGGCTAACAATGGAATTGAAAACCAGAACGCAATCTGAAACAATCTCGAATAATAAGTATATTTCAAACGATGTGTTACAAACACTGCGCCTAAGCCCAAAGCCAATGTAAAAGCATGACCCAACAAAACATAAGTATTGTTACCGCCGTATTTTGAATTAGCTATGGTACCTGTCGCACTATACACCGCCATCAACGACACAAATGTCAACATGGCAATAATCATCCATATGACACGGTCTCCTTGAAATAACTTATTAAATAGTTTCATTGTTATTAATTGTTATTTTTTATTTTAAAGAATAAACATATTGTTTAAAGCTGTCGCCTCTGTCCATATATGAACTATAGTCGGAATTGACATGCGTTGCAGGTGAAAGCATTACGCTATCGCCAGCATCTGCCATCTTTGATGCCATTTTAACTGCTTTTTCCAATGAGTCACATTCAGCAACATTTCCTTTCAAGATTTCATCATATACCTTATGAAATTTTTCTGCATTATTACCGATGCAAATTATAGCCTTAACATGTTTTTTCACTTGAGCTACAAGGTCTTCACAGTCGTTATTGTTTGCATAAGTAATCCATATCACTGGTTCGTGCATATTGTCGAACGAAAACCAAGCGGCTTCTGTTGAACACGCAGCTGAGTCGTCATAATATGTTACGCCATCGATAACATCGACATATTCATATCTATATTTCACGTTTTCAAAGTCACAGAAAGCTTGTTTAATGCTTTCTTTTCTCATCTGACTCATTTTTGATGAGATGGTAGCTGCCGTTGTCATTGTAGCAGTTCTTCTACCTTGTTTTGCCAATTGTTCTAATGTCATAATATTCTGTATATTTTTTATAATTATCTAATTTTCAATGTCAATATTGCTATTGCTGCTAATATTATACTTACAATCCAGAAGCGGAATGTTATTTTTGTCTCGTGATAAAGTTGCGATGAACCTTTAAACATCACCTTGCATCCTGGGTCGTTTTTCTCTACCAGCGCCAATGATGTTCTGTAATGGTCATGCACTGGAGTTCTTTTCCAAAGACGTTGTCTGACGCCTTTTCTTTTTCCTGCCTTATAATAAAATTTCTGCAAGATAACAGAAACGCTTTCCCACAAGAACACGCCGCATATCAATGGAAGCAATAATTCTTTATGTATTATAATCGCTGAAACTGCAATGATGCCGCCTATTGTCAAACTACCTGTGTCGCCCATGAAAATCTGTGCAGGATAAGAGTTATACCATAAAAATCCTATCAAAGCACCGACGAAAGCACACATAAAAACAACGACTTCTTCACTTCCTGGGATAAACATAATATTCAGATAATCAGCCATCACAAGGTTACTCGACACATAGGCCAAGATTCCTATTGCGATACCCATTATAGATGAGTTACCAGCCGCCATGCCATCCATGCCATCATTGAGGTTTGATCCGTTAGACACAGCTGTCACAACAAAAACAGTCAGCATCACGAAGAAAATCCAGCCTGCCCAATATTTGTAAGGTTCGCCCAAGAAGTTAAATAAATCGGAATAATTAAGGTTATTATCTTTAACAAAAGGAATTGTAGTTCTTGTTGACTTAACATCTGGAGTTTTAACAACAATTTCCTTGTTATTTTCGATTTTTGTCTCTACTTTTTCATTAATCACAACAGCAGGGCTAAAGCGCAAAGTAAGTCCCACTATCAATCCGAGAAGTATCTGAGCAGCAACTTTATACCAGCCACTAAGGCCGTCTTTTTTCTTTTTAAAGGTCTTGATATAATCATCAGCGAAGCCGACAACACCTAATAATATTGTTGTTATTATCATCAATATCATATATGTGTTTTTCAACTTACCTATCAAAAGGCAAGGTATCAAAATCGCTGTTATTATGATGAGGCCACCCATTGTTGGAACGCCTTTTTTCTGTGTGTTAAAAGGATCTATAGCTTCATCACGCTGTGTCTCTGATATTTGATGTTTTTTCAACAGCTTAATAAAATATTTTCCGAACCATATTGATATTACCAGCGACAATATTATCGCAAACATAGCACGGAATGTAACGTAAGTAAACATACCTGCGCCCGGAAAATCGCAACATTGTTCCAAATGTTCAAACAAATAGTATAACATTTTCAGTATTTTTATTTTTCGTTAAACGCCTTTGTCAATTCTTCAACATCGTCGAAATGATGTTTCACTCCTTTAATTTCCTGATAATCTTCATGACCTTTGCCAGCCACGAGTATTATATCTCCTTTTTTAGCCAGTGCCACTGCTGTTCTGATAGCTTCTCTTCTGTCGGTTATGCTCAACACCTTATTATAGTATTCGCCGCCGACTCCAGCTTTCATCTGCTTTATTATTTCTTCTGGCTCTTCGAAACGAGGATTGTCGCTGGTGATAATCAGTCTGTCGCTTTTTTCTACCGCCACTGCCGCCATCTCTGGTCTCTTGGCAGCGTCTCTGTTGCCACCAGCTCCTGCTATTGTTATAAGTGTCTCATTATGAGTTCTTATCTCATTAATAGTATCAAGTACATTTTTCAAAGCATCTGGAGTATGTGCGTAATCAACTATACCAACGATTCCTGCTTCCGACTGAACGATTTGGAATCGGCCAGGAGCACTCTGTAGCTTGCTGATTCCTTTCAACAAATCATCATCGTTCATTCCCAACAAGGACGCAGCGCCATATATCGCAAGCAAATTACTTACATTAAATTTTCCGACTAAGTATGTAAAAATATTATTTCTATTGATTTTCAATTCCATACCATCGAAATAACTTTCCAAAACAAGGCCTTTGAAATCAGCATCAGTTCTCAATGAATATGTTTTTTTCTTTGCCTTTGTATTTTGAAGCATCACCATTCCGTTCTTGTCGTCCAAGTTTGTAAGAGCGAATGCCGATGATGAAAGATTGTCAAAGAATTTCTTTTTTGCATCTCGATATGCTGCAACTGTTTTATGATAATCAAGATGATCGTGTGTAAGATTTGTAAATATTCCGCCTTCGAAATGAAGTCCTGCTATCCTATCCTGATCAACGGCATGAGAACTGACTTCCATAAAAGCATATTCACATCCAGCATCTACCATCTTGCTCAACATCTCGTTGATTTGCAACTGGTCTCCAGTTGTATGTGTCGAAGGAACCACCAAATTGTTGATTCTATTTTCTATTGTCGACAACAAACCGCAAGGATAGCCTGCATTGAAGAAAAGCCTATACAACAAAGTCGCTATCGTGGTCTTACCGTTTGTTCCCGTAACACCAACAAGATGTAATTTTTCTGATGGTCTTCCGTAAAATTCAGAAGCTGCCAAACCCAGAGCCTTTGCTGTATTATCCACGACATAATAAGTGACATCATCTGCTATATTTTCTGGAAGTCGTTCACAAACAACCACATGACAGCCTTGTTCTACAGCTTTAGAAATATAGTCATGACCATCGACCTGTGTTCCGCGTACTGCAAAGAAAGCAACATCATCCGCAGATTTTCTCGAATCAAAAATCAACGAAGAAACATTTCTATCATCACGTCCTAAAATTTCAATGACGTTACACCTTTTTAATATGTCGTTTATCTTTCTCATTTTGAACTTAAAGTTAAGTTAATTAAACTTCCTTTTCTCAATTCTGTATCTGGTTTTACCGATTGAGATTTCACTTTTCCATAGCCATCAAATCTCACCTTCCAACCCATTGATTCCAAAAGAAATACAGCATCAGTAACATTCATTCCCATAACATCAGGAACTATATTTTCTTCAAATTTAACTGTGTTAACAAAAATTTCATCATCACTTTGTTCCACAGAAACCCATTCATTATCTTCAACATTATCGACAAATGAGATACTTTCCTTATTGCAATAATCCAAGAAATCGTCAAAATAAACCATCGATGCATTTGTAAATGAATTGCAATCAGGCTGATACTCACCTTTTTCATCAATAATTCCTAAGCGTGTCGCATAGACTTTCTCCGCCAATTCCTTAAACACAGGTCCCGAAACGGAGCTACCGTAATATCTTTTACCGCGAGGATTGCTAACGACTATAATACAAGAGTATTTAGGATTATCAGCTGGGAAATAACCAACAAATGTCGCCGTATAATTTTTCTTATTATAACCAGCAGAGCCTTGTGAAATCTGAGCAGTACCAGTCTTTCCCGCAACAGAAAATCCCAACTTACTCATACTCTTAGCTGTACCATTTTGAACAACACCTTCCAAAAGCGTCTGCAATGTTTCTATTGTATTTTCTGAAGCGATACGTTCATTTATAACTATAGTGTCAAAAACATGTTTAACCTCATTGCCACGACGTATCTCCTTAACAAACTGAGGCTTAACCATAACGCCATCATTTGCAATAGCATTATAAAATGTAAGTATTTGTATAGGCGTCATCATTACTTCATAACCTATTGACATCCAAGGCAATGACAATTTAGACCATCTTTTATCGCTTGTCGTTTTAATATCTGGTTTTGCCTCACCTTTAATATCAAGATTCAGAGGCTCATTGATTTTTGTCTTATAAATAAGGTCTATATATCTTTGTGGATTATCCAAGAAAGCATCTTCCACCAATGTTGCAAAAGCGATATTAGAAGACTGTTCAAAAGCATTACGGATTGTAGAATAACCCTGCTCATCTGTAACGCGGTGTGAATCACGCATTGTTCTTCTATAAAACACTTTATAATCAGTTGTTCCCAACTGAAGTTTGCTATCAATATTCAAGTTAGGATTATTTTCAAGAAGCGCACACATCGTGATTGCCTTAAATGTAGAACCTGGCTCAACATTATGACGCAAAGCGAAGTTATAAGCTTCCTCATACTTATTTTTCTTCTCATTATAACTCAATGACGCCATCACTTCCACGAAGCCCGACTTTACATCCATAAGTACGACACAACCCTGAAGTGCATCATTTTCTATGAGACATTTTTCCAGAGCATTTTCAGCAACATCTTGAATTTCAATATCTATAGAAGTATAAATATCATCACCATTAACAGGCTCAACATTTTCTTCTGATGGCATTGGCATCCAGAAATTACCATTGATACGTCTAACCAACTGTCTACCATCGCTACCTTTAAGGTTTTCATTATAAGCACCTTCAAGTCCTACAAAAATACCTTCTTCCTCTCTCACATATCCTATAGTACGAGCGGCCAATTCACCATAAGGCAACTCTCTGACATAACTTCTTTCAGATATAAAACCGCCTTTATTTTTTCCTTCTCTAAAGATTGGAAATTTCTGCATTCTCTTGTAGTCAGCAACACTTATCTTATTGGCTATCTTAACATAACGTCTTTTCTTAGCACGAGCGTCTTTCAAATATGAAACATATTGCTGTTTCGACTTATTCTTCAACAAACGACTCAAGCTGTCTGCCAATTGAGTAACTTCTTTATCAAACAATTCCGACTTAACAGAAACTGGATCAAAATAAATACTATATCTTGGCACTGATGTAGCAAGCAAAGTACCGTTTTTTGAAATCACGTTTCCTCTATGAGCTTTTTCATCTCTGATTTTCAATTCTCTTTTGCTAGCAATTTCAAGAAGTTCATCCTTTTCTTTTACCTGAATATGAACAATTGCAAATATCGCCCATATACCAACAGCGACTACGATGAAATAAACGAGAAACGCTCTCCACAACACATCATTTTTAGGATCAATCTTCATCGCGTCCTCCTTCCTTTTCTACAACAATCTTCTTCAAAGGCTCAACAGATTCCTTTATTCCTTTATCTTTCAACATGTTAACCATGTTAGATTGTTTCGTAATCTTTGTTATTTCCGATTTAAGATAAACATATTCAACATGCAAATCTTCAATCCTACGATTCGACTTTGCAATGTCCCTGCTCACATCTTCAGCAATGTAAACATTTGTAATGTAAAGCATTAACAACAAAACCACATATAAAAAGAAAGGAAACAAACTCACGAAGCCATCTTTAGAAAACATATCGCCACCCATAATGTTAGCGATAAATTTATTAGCCTTAGCTCTTTTTTTAGGTTTTGGTTCTGAAACAGGTTCCGTTTGTTCTTGAGAATCAACATCCTCTACCAACAATTCTTGTTCCTGAACATCATCGCCGTCATTTATTTTATTCAGACTTTTCATTTAACTCTCCTTTCCGCCACGCGCAATTTCGCGCTTCTAGCTCTACTATTCATCTGAATTTCATCATCTGACGGGATGATTGGTTTACTTGTCATTAATTTATAAGGTGTAAGCTGATTTCCGAAGAAATCTTTTTCCAAGTTACCATCAGCATTACCTGTCTTCATAAAATTCTTCACCAATCTATCTTCAAGAGAATGATAAGAAAGCACAACAAGTCTTCCGCCAGGATTAAGAACGTCGGCACATTGACCCAAAAACGCTTCCAGCACTTTCATTTCTTCATTAACCTCAATTCTAAGAGCCTGGAATATTTGCGCCAGCACTTTATTTTCAGAACCTCTTGGCAAAAATCTAGCAACAGCAGCTTTCAATTCATCTGTCGTTTCTATCGGTGCGACTTCACGAGCCATCGTTATTGCATCAGCTATTGCCATTGCATTTCTAAGTTCACCATAACGAGAAAACACAGACGCCAAAGACGACACATCGTATGTATTAACAATACTAGCCGCGTCAACAGCAGACTTCTGATTCATTCTCATATCGAGGCGACCGTTAAAACGCGTCGAGAAGCCTTTTTCCGGAGTATCAAATTGATAAGAAGAAACGCCTAAATCAGCAAGAATACCATCAACTTTACCACCGCAGTAAAGCTGAAGAAAATTTTTCATATAACGAAAATTCTGCGGAATAAACGTAAAACGACTGTCATCGATAACGTTTTTTGCAGCATCTTCATCTTGATCAAATGCAAAGAGACGACCATTTTCGCCAAGACATTCCAAGATACGACGCGAATGACCGCCGCCGCCGAATGTCACATCAACATAAGTTCCGTTAGGATTGATATTCAAACCTTCAATACTTTCGTTTAACATCACAGGAATATGATACATCTCTTTATTTTTTATTTGTTAACCAATAAAATCACAATCACCCAATTTCGCAGTAAGCATTTCTGCGAATTCTTTTTCAGAAATCTTAGAATCTTCTATTTCTTTCAACGAACGATCCCAGATCTGCATTCTGTCAATCAAAGAAGTCATGACGACTTCTTTAACCAAACCTGTCTTTTCCATCAAATCTTTAGGAATTTGAAGACGGCCGTTAGCATCAACTTTAACCATGCGGGCGCCAGCGTTAAAACGACGAATCAACATCACATTTTCAGCCTTAAAAGGATTTAACCTTCCAAGTTTTTCCTGCATCGAACGCCAATCGCTCATCCCGAACAGCTCAAGACAATCGCCAAAAAGACTAGGACGAAGCACAAAACCCTCTTCTATCACCTCGCCGAGCTGTTCCTTAAAACTGCTAGGAAGAAGAAGTCTGCCCTTACTGTCTAATTTACAATAATATTCGCCGATTGGATAATTCATTCTAAAATCATTTTTTCAACTTGTAAAATTAGTGCATTTTTTCCCACTTTGCACCACTTTTTTCTATTTTTTTTCAAAAAGTTTTCAACAATTTTCTAACAGGCAGTAAAATATGGGGAACTGAGGAATTGAGGAATTGAGGAACTGAGGAATTGAGGAACTAAGGAATTGAGGAAACCCTCATACCCTTAATTCCCAAATAAAAATCTCTTGCTTTATTTTAATAATTATTTATTTTTGCAAAGTGGAAAAAGTCGTTTCATAAAAGCGGCTTATAATATTGAAAACAATGAGCGATAAAGAAACATTACAGATTGACATTGAGAAGATTATTGGAGAGAAAATTCCCAAACTCGCCAAGAAGCTTCCAAGATTTGCATTCAAATATTTAAAGAAAATACTTCATCAAGACGACATCAATGGCTTATTAGGAAGAACTGGCGGCATATCAGGATTGCCTTTCGTCACCGAAACGATGAAGGAATTCAAGACTTCAGTCAACGCTGTAGGACTTGATCATATAGAAAAAGACGGACGTTACATAGTTGCCGCAAACCACCCAATCGGCGGCCTCGACGGCATCGCTCTCATCGACACAGTCGGAAAGATTAAACCCGATGTCATCACTCCTGTCAACGACTTTTTAATGTTTATCCCGAACCTAAGACCACTTTTCATTCCTGTGAACAAACTAGGCAGCAACGCCGATAACATCAAGATTTTCAACGAGACATTTGCAGGCGACAGAACTATTTGCTTCTATCCTTTCGGATTATGTTCAAGAAAACAAAAAGGAAAAATCATCGACTTGGAATGGAAGAAAACCTTCATCACAAAGGCAAAAACATATCATCGCGATATAATACCAACACATATCTCTGGAAGAAACAGCAATTTCTTCTATAACTTATCCAACATTCGTAAAAAATTAGGCATCAAAGCCAATATCGAAATGTTGTTTTTGGTTAATGAGTTTTACAAACAAAAAAATCAGACTCTCACCATAACATTCGGAAAGCCAATTCCTTGGCAAACTTTCGACGGAAGATACACCGATGGCGAATGGGCTATGAAACTGAGAAATTTCTCTTATAATCTTCCAAACGATTGCGAACAAACTTTTGACCCAGAAAAAAATTATACAATATAAAATTATGGAAAATATCATCGAAGCAGTTCCAACAGAAGACATCATAAAAGAACTTACTGAAGAACGTTTTGTCAGAAAAACAAATTTTGGTCACAACGAGATTTACATTGTCAATGCACACAATGCGCCAAACACAATGCGTGAAATAGGTCGTCTTCGCGAATGGGCTTTCCGCGAATCTGGCGGAGGCACAGGAAAAAGCATGGACATCGACGAATTCGACACAAGAGACGAAGCTTACTTCGAACAACTCATCGTATGGGACCCAGTAGAAAAAGAAATACTCGGCGGCTACCGTTTCATCGAATGCAGCAAACTTCCTATCAAAAACAACGGACAAGTCGACACTCCAACATCAGAACTTTTTTATTACTCTGAAGATTTCATCAAGAATTACCTACCATATACCATCGAATTAGGACGTTCTTTCATCCAGCCTAAATACCAATCAACAGGCAACGTAAGAAAGAGCATCTTCACTCTCGACAACTTATGGGACGGACTTGGCGCAGTGCTCAAGCAAACACCTAACGCCAAATATTTCTTCGGAAAAGTCACTATGTATTCACAATACGACGAAGCTCTCCGCGACATGATACTCTTCTTCATGCATAAATTCTTCCCAGATAACGACAATCTCATCTACCCTTACCCAGAAGTCGCTATCAAGACAAAGGCAAGAGCAGCTATCATGAAACTGAGACTCGACGGCAACAACTACCAAAACAGCTATCGTACACTCAGCAAATACATCCGCGAACACGGTTCCGTAATTCCACCATTATTCAACGCTTACATGAGCCTTTCTGCAACAATGAAAACATTCGGCACAGCCTTGAACGCGCCTTTCGGCAATGTGGAAGAAACTGCAATCCTGATCACCATAGAAGATGTCTTCCCTGAAAAAATCGAAAGACACCTTATCTATGACAAAAATGAAAAACCAGAACACTTGAAGTAGAACTGAGGATTTGAGAAACTGAGGAACTAAGGATCTGAGGAAACCCACATACCTTCATACCCTTAATTCCTCATACCCTTAATTCCTCATACCCTTAATTCCCCAAAATACCATGATAATAAGAAAAGCTGCTTTCTTACAGAGTAACACTAAGGTTGACAAGTTGCCGAGTGCCAACAAGCCGGAATATGCTTTCATAGGACGTTCCAACGTTGGCAAGTCATCATTAATTAATATGTTGACAAATAAAAAGCAACTTGCAAAGACTTCGTCAACTCCGGGAAAGACAATAACAATAAATCACTTCATAATCAATGACGAATGGTATCTGGTCGACTTACCAGGATATGGATTTGCGCAACGTTCAAAAAAAGACCGCGAGTCGTGGAAAGTGATGCTCGATAGTTATATCAAGAACAGAAAAAATCTGGTTTGTATGTTCGTCTTGGTCGACAGCCGCATCGAGCCACAGAAAATCGACCTGGAGTTCATCAGCCACCTCGGAGAATTGCAGATGCCATTTGGTATAATTTTCACCAAAGTAGATAAAATAAAAGACGCCGAGCTTCAGCGTAACGTTCAAGTTTACAAAGACAAACTCGCTGAGCAATGGGAAGAGCTCCCTCCTATTTTCATCACATCATCAGAAAAAGAAATAGGAAAAGACGACGTTTTGAATTATATTGACAATCTCAATGACCAATTAAAAAACGTAACTTTTTAAAGCTTTGGGATTAAGAATTAAAAACAAAAAACCTCAGAATTTCAATTGAGTTTCTGAGGTTTTTTATTTCTGGATTTATTAAAAAAATCAGTTTGCTTCTTCAAACTTTCTTATCAGTTCTTCTGGTGATAATCCTAAGTTTTCCAAAGTAGATTTCACATCTTCCAGCATAGGATTTTCAGGATATTTTTCAATAAACTGACGATATGTCTTTTCAGCATTTTGCAAGTCGCCAATCATATTTTCATAGACGAAACCTTTGATAAACATCGCCATTGGCGTCATCTCAAAATCCGGATATTTCTCTATCAACACATCAGCGATTTTGACAGCTTTTTCTGGGCCTTCGGCATTCACACCGACAGCAATATCGAGAGCCTTGAAAAGAAAATCTGGCGACTGTGCGTCATTAGGATTTTGTTCTGCAAAAAGAGTATAAGCATCAACGAGTTGAACCACATTTTCTTTTGTAGGCTTAGCATCTTTAGCTAATACCTTTGACTCAAGCTCATTGATTTTCTCTACCGACATCTTTTCGCCGCACGACAGCATCATCGCCGTCACCAACAACAAAACAAATATTCTTTTCATATTTTCTAATTATGAATTAATTTATCTTCTTCTTTTTGAAGGGAAAATCATTTTATAATCGACAGGAACGAAGCCTTCTGAGATGTTACGCAATTTGTTTTTGAGCATCATTTTACGCATTGGAGCTACTCTGTCGACATAAACTTTTCCTTCAAGATGGTCGAATTCATGTTGGAAGACGCGAGCGCATATTCCGTCGAGTTCTTCTTCATGTTCTTCAAAATTCTCATCTAAATAATTGACAGTCACTTTTGATGGACGAACCACATCTTCATTCATATCAGGAAGACTGAGGCAGCCTTCACGGAATGTCCATGTCTCTTCTGAAACCTCTACGATTTCAGGGTTGATGAAAACTCTTTTAAAACCTTTTGCTTCAGGATAATTCTCGACAAAAGGTTCAGCGTCGATGACGAATAACCTTATCGACTTATTGATTTGAGGAGCTACAAGTCCGACGCCTTCTGTGTGATACATTGTTTCGAACATATCAGCTATAAGTTGTTGTAAACCTGGATAATCAGGAGTTATTTCTTCTGCGATTTTCTTTAAAACAGGATGGCCGTAAGCCACTACAGGTAATATCATAACTTAAAATTTAAAATCTATTTTTCTTAATTGCTTCCGATTCCATATAAGACTGCAAGATGATGGTAGCGCTGATGGTATCAACGAGTTCTTTATTCTGACGTTGCTTCTTGCCAAGTCCAGCGTCAATCATAGTCTGAAACGCCATCTTAGAAGTAAAACGCTCATCATGACGTTTGATTGTCATTTCAGGAAGAGCTTTTCTCAGCTGACCGATAAAAGGTTCTATGTAACGACTTGATTCAGAAGGATTGTTCTGCATATCTTTTGGTTCTCCAATCACGATTGTCTCGACGTTTTCTTTTTTTACATAATCCAGAATAAACGTCAAAAGGTCTTTTGTCGCGACGGTTGTCAATGAATTTGCAATAATTTGTAACGGATCTGTCACTGCGATGCCACAGCGTTTTCTTCCGTAATCGATTGCCATTATTCTTGCCATTTCTTAATTTTTGTTTGCAAAGATAAGAAAAAAAGACTACAAGACAACGAGACTACAAGACTACAAGATATTAATTAGGAATTAGGAATTAGGAATTAGGAGTTGAGGAACTGAGGAATTGAGGGATTGAGGGATTTTAAGTCGCCGAGTCACCAAGTCTCCATGAACCCGAGTCACGCGTAGAGGCACACGGACGTGCTACTTATTCTTTTTTCTGCGAATTTACATCTGCAGAAAAAATAAAACGACAAAAAAAAGACTTAATACGAAGTCTCTTTCTATTATTTATGATTGAAAATTATCATTTTTTATTTCCACCTGCCATCGCAGATTTTGTAGATGATACGAAAAATGATAATTGTAGTGAAAATGCTTAATAACATGGTGAACATGACGACCTCCTTTTAATTTAGTTCACTGCAAATATTTAATAATATCTGCCGTCTTTTATGCCTTTGAGAACTTTGATGTATGTTACAACTCCGATAATAACCAAGATCAATAACAACATAACGACCTCCTTTTAATTTAGTTCTTTGCAAGTATACAAATAAAAAACGAAAAATCCTATTGTAAAACAGACTTTTTATGCTTTGTTTTTCGTTTTATGGTTTACGAAGACATCTTCTAACCTTCATCATATTTCCGTATGATGTATTTAATTTTATATATTCTTAAACCTTAAACTTTTTCGTATATTTGCATTACTTCATAACAACATCACTACATTACTAAAATAATTATGGAAAATTTAAGAAATATCATAGAAAACGCTTGGGAGAACCGAGCTTTATTGGAAAAAGAAGAAGTTCGCAATGCCATTTGCGCTGTCATTGAAAAGTTGGACAAAGGCGAGTTTCGTATTGCCGAGAAAATTGAAGGCGAATGGATTATCAACGAATGGCTGAAGAAAGCCGTTTTGATGTACTTCCCTATCAACAAGATGGAAGTCATGGAGAGCGGCGTTTTTGAATACTACGACAAGATGCCTTTGAAGAAAGGCTTTGAAGAAGCAGGCGTTCGCGTCGTTCCGCCAGCGACAGCCAGATATGGAGCCTTTATTAATAAAGGTGTTATCTTGATGCCATCATATGTCAACATCGGAGCATACGTCGACAGCGGCACAATGGTCGACACCTGGGCGACGGTAGGTTCATGCGCACAGATTGGAAAGAACGTACACCTAAGTGGCGGCGTCGGCATCGGAGGTGTGTTAGAACCATTACAAGCAGCGCCTGTCATCATCGAAGACAACTGCTTCATCGGTTCGAGATGTATCGTCGTTGAAGGCGTGAGAATTGAAGAAGAAGCCGTACTCGGAGCCAACACTGTCATCACAGCATCGACAAAAATCATCGACGTCAGCGGAAGCGAACCTGTCGAATACAAAGGCTATGTTCCAGCACGTTCCGTCGTGATTCCAGGTTCATACACCAAACATTTCCCAGCAGGAGATTATAACGTTGCCTGCGCTTTAATCATCGGAAAGAGAAAAGAATCGACAGACAAGAAGACATCATTGAATGATGTTTTGAGAGAATACAGTTTATCGGTGTAATTTTTGAACTAAGGCCATTGAACTAAGGCTATTGAACTAGAAGGTATAGACGTCACATTGTGGCGTCTTTTTTTTGCTATGAGCTATGGGCTGTGAGTTATGGGCATATAATTAGCAAACAATTTGCTCACTACTCGTAGCTCATTGCTCACTGCAAAAATGGCATAAAAAAAGAGGCGATTTTCATCGTCTCTTTTTTGAGGGTGGAAGATGGGACTCGAACCCACGACCCACGGAACCACAATCCGGTACTCTAACCAACTGAGCTACATCCACCATCTGATTGCGAGTGCAAAGATACAACTTTTTTCTTTCAAAAAGCAAGTCCGATAATATTTTTTTTTATTTTTGTTTTCTAAAGAAAAATAAGATGAATAAAGACAAGATTTTATCACCGAATCAAATCGCATTTCAGCGATTTAAAAAAAACATCACTGGTGTTATATCATTGATTTTTATCATCTTATGCGGAATAGTCGCATTATTTGCGTATTTCATCATTCCTGACAAAACGCCATACGCAAACACTCAGATTTTAGAATTAAGCACACGCAAACCAGGATTTGAAGTCGATTTACTTCTCGTTCCAAAACAAAATATTGCAGAAAATACGGGATTTTTATCACAACTTCTTCATGGAAAGCCATCTCCTTATCGACAAATTCCATTTGATTCATTAAAAATAGAAAAAGAAAAAACCGTCGTTTATGTCTATAATCCAGATAAAAGTCCAAATGTCATTGAGGAAATAATTTCCAACAACGACATTGTTTCAGGAATGAAATTCAGCGACGATGAAGAAGCCACACACTATATTAATAATAATTGTGTTAAGCACAGGAAATTCATTCTTGGCACCGACCAATTCGGAAGAGATTTTTTAAGCAGATTGTTATTAGGAACGAGGATAAGTTTTTCAGTAGGATTCATTGCCGTTTTCATGAGTATATTAATAGGTATATTCGTCGGCAGTCTCGGTGGATTTTTCAGAGGCAAAGTCGACGATTTGATGTTATGGCTCATCAATGTAGTCTGGTCGATTCCTACATTATTGATTGTCATTGCCATTACTTTTGTCTTAGGCAAAGGCGTCGTTCAAGTCTTTATCGCTGTTGGATTAACGATGTGGGTTGAGGTAGCTCGTGTCACCAGAGGGCAGATACTTTCTGTAAGAGAAACGACATTTGTCGAAGCCGGACGAGCCTTAGGTTTCAAAAATGCCAGAATCATTATGAAGCATATAATACCAAATATCATCAACCCTATCATTGTGATTTCGGCCGCCAATTTCGCGTCGGCGATTTTATTGGAAGCGGGATTAAGTTTCCTCGGCATCGGGGTTCAGCCGCCAATGCCATCGTGGGGCAGCATGATAAAAGAAAATTACGCATACATCATTCTGAACGACGCATATCTGGCAATATTACCAGGCATTGCCATAATGCTTTTGGTGCTGGCATTCATGCTTTTAGGCAATGCCTTACGCGACGCCTTAGACGTAAAAAAGAACTAAAAAATATTTTCTCAAAAAACTATTTATTTTTCAAAAAAAATTGTATTTTTGCACCTCCTAACGATTCAAGCGGATGTGGCGTAATTGGTAGCCGCGTCAGACTTAGGATCTGATGCCGAGAGGCGTGGGGGTTCGAGTCCCTTCATCCGCACACAAATAATATATTATTACATGAAAACTACACAAACATCAAAAGGCGAACTTCTCGCCGGCATTCAAATTAGCTTACTTAAAGAAGATTACGAAGCTGAAGTAACAAAAGCTTTAAAAGATTATCAACATAAAGCTACTATGCCAGGATTCCGTCAAGGTAAAGTTCCTTTCGGCATGATTAAAAAAATGTACGGCCAAGCCGTTCTTTTGGAAAAAATCAACCAAAAAGTTTCTGAAGCTCTCAACAATCACATCGTTGAAAATAAATTAGACGTCATAGGTTACCCTCTTCCAGATATGGAACAATCACAACCTAACGACCTCGACAACCAAGAAGAATTGAATTTCTACTTTGAAGCTGCTCTCAAACCAGCTATCACAGTCGCTCTTAAAGACCATAAAATCAACGATTTCAACATCAAAGCTTCTGCAGAAGAAATCGACAGAACTATCAAGAGCATCCAAGAAAACAATAAAGTAGAAGATAAAGAAGCTGAACTTAACGAAGAACTCTTCGACAAAATATTCCCAGGCCAAGAAGTTAAAGATATTGAAACATTCCGCAGCAAAGTAGCTGTTGAAATGGAAAAACAATATGTTCTCGAAGCAGAAAGAATGTTCTACAACAAAGCTGTTGATCAATTAGTTGAAGAAATCAAGTTCGATTTACCAGACACATTCCTCAAACGCTGGATCGTTGAAAACAGCGAAGGTAAAATCACTGCTGAAGACGTAGAAAAGAACTACGACAATTCATACGTTAAGTCTCTCAGATGGCAACTCATCGAAGAAGCTCTCGTTAAACAAAATCCAGAATTAGTCATTAAAGAACAAGAAGTTCGCGACTTCGTAAGAAGCATGTACTTCGGTCATATGGATATTGAAACATTAGACGAAGAGACAAAGAAACGCCTCGAAGACATCATCGACGCTATCATCAAAGACGAAAACCAACGTCAAAATATCAACAACCAATTAGCTGACAAAAAATTAACAGCTTACTTGAAAGAAAATATGACAATCACTGTTGTTGACACTGACTACGAAGGTTTCGTACAAGCAGTTTTGCCACAAGTTGAACTCGCAGGCGAAGCAAAACCTAAGAAATCAAGAGCAAAAAAAGCTGCTAAAGAAGAATCTACAGAAGAAACAGCAGAATAATATTTTGGCTTAAAGTTTAAGGTTTAAAGTTTAAGATGGATGATACTATCTTAAATTTTAAACCTTATTTTTTAAAAAGCTGTTTCATTTGAAACAAAATATAAATTAAATAGTTTATATTAAAAAGAGAAAACTATGAACAACGAATTTTATAAATACGCCACTAAACATTGTGGAATCAATAGTTTGGCATTGGAGAAATATACTTCAACAGTTACTAACTACATCTCTCCTACTATCATCGAAGAACGTCAACTTAATGTTGCTCAAATGGACGTATTCTCACGTCTTATGATGGACCGCATCATCTTTTTGGGCGATGAAATCAACGATTACGTTGCTAATATCATCCAAGCTCAGTTGCTTTTCCTCGAATCATCAGACCCTAAGAGAGACATCCAAATTTATGTCAACTCTCCTGGCGGCTCAGTATATGCAGGCTTAGGAATCTACGACACAATGCAATATATCAGCCCAGATGTCGCTACTATCTGTACAGGCATCGCTGCTTCAATGGCAGCTGTGTTGTTGTGCGCAGGCGCTAAAGGCAAACGCTCAGCCCTCAAACACTCACGCATCATGATACATCAGCCAATGGGCGGAATGCAAGGCCAAGCATCAGATATCGAAATCACAGCTCGCGAAATATTGAAACTTAAAAAAGAACTCTACGATATAATCGCAACTCACTCAGGCCAACCTTTCGATAAAGTATGGGCTGACTCTGACCGCGACTATTGGATGACTTCTCAAGAAGCTAAAGACTACGGCATGATTGACGAATTGCTCATCAAGAAAGTGTAAAGTGTATAGTTGAGAGTTTAGAGTAGTTAACATGTTAACTACTCTAAACTCTACACATTAAACTCTAAACCAAAAAGCATGGCAAAAAAACAACAAGAAAATTTCTGTTCATTTTGTGGAAAAAGTGATAAAGAAGCAGCATTGCTCCTTTCTGGAATGTATGGTTTCATCTGCGACGAATGTATCGAACGCGGTCATATCGTTGTGCAAGAAGAACTTAAACATCTGAAAAAAAATAACACTCCCGACTTTAAACTATTGAAACCTATCGAGATAAAATCATTCCTCGATCAATATGTAATAGGACAAGATGAGGCTAAGAAAATTCTTGCTGTAGCTGTTTATAATCACTATAAGAGAATCAACCAGGAACAGACTGCCGACGAAGTCGAGATTGAAAAATCTAATATCATATTGGTCGGTGAAACTGGTACAGGCAAGACACTCCTCGCCCGCTCCATCGCCAAGATGTTGCACGTTCCTTTCGCAATAGCCGACGCCACTGTCTTGACAGAAGCTGGTTATGTTGGAGAAGATGTTGAAAATATCCTCGTCAAATTGTTACAAGCCGCTGATTATGACGTTGCCGCTGCTGAAAGAGGAATCGTGTTCATCGATGAGATCGACAAAATCGCTCGCAAAAGCGACAACCCAAGCATCACCCGCGACGTGTCAGGCGAAGGCGTACAACAGGCTATGCTTAAACTCCTCGAAGGCACAATCGTCAACGTTCCTCCACAAGGCGGCCGTAAACATCCAGAGCAAAAAATGATTCAGGTCAACACCAAAAATATTTTGTTCATCGCTGGCGGCGCATTCGACGGAATCGACAAAATCATCGCTAACAGAGTGGGCAGCAACGCCATCGGTTACGGCGGCGACAATAAAAAACAAATCGACAAGGACAATCTCTTACAATACATCTCCCCTGCCGACATCAAACGTTTCGGTCTCATTCCTGAAATCGTAGGTCGTTTCCCAATATTGACTTTCCTCAATCCTCTCGACAGAGACACTTTGAAGAGAATCTTAAAAGAACCTAAAAACGCTCTCATCAAACAATTCTCAAAGTTGTTTGAAATGGATGATATCAAATTGGAAATCAAAGACGACGTCTTGGATTATATCGTCGACAAGAGCATCGAATTCAAGCTCGGCGCTCGCGGTTTGAGAGCTATCATCGAGGCGATATTGAACGACGCCATGTACGAAATGCCGTCTTCCGACAAGAAAAAACTCGTCATCGACACCAAATACGCTGAAGAAAAATTCGAGAGAGCAAACCTCGCTAATCTCAACTAAAATAAAAAATAAGGATAACATGTAGAGACGTCACCCCTGTGGCGTCTTTTTTTTATCCACGAATTAACACGAATAAACACTAATCGTAAATTTTCCCTCTCGCAGAGACGCAAAGGAACGCAAAGTTAATTCCCAACAACTATTAACTATTAACTCTCAACTTTATCTGGGCGTTCCGGCAAAGCCGTCGGGCTTTCCGCTATATCTTTTTCCGCTGCGCTCCAAAAGGATGCCGCTCCAATCCCTAACGCATTGGATGCGATTAAAACCAGAAATATCCCAAAATCCTGAATTCCGTCAATTCCAGAAACCCGCTGAGACGCCACAGGGGTGACGTCTCTACAAATCATAACGCATTGTGGCGATTAAAACCAGAAACATCCCCAAAATCCTGAATTCCGTCAATTCCAGAAACCCGTTGAGACGCCACAGGGGTGACGTCTCTACTTGCCTCTTCCCTGCACCACGATTAAAACCGTATAAATCAGAATCTTGATGTCGAGAGCGAGGTTCATATTTTCAATATAAAGAATATCGTACTTCAATCTTTCGACCATTTCATCAACATTTGAAGCGTAACCGAATTTCACTTCACCCCAACTGGTGATGCCTGGCTTTATCTTGAGAAGCATAAGATAATGAGGCACTCGCTGCACTATCTGGTCGATGTAGAACTGACGTTCAGGACGATAGCCAACGATAGACATATTGCCGCCTAAAACTGTAAAGAACTGAGGAATCTCATCCAAACGTGTCTTACGCATAAAACGTCCCCATGGCGTGATACGAGGGTCGTTATCTTTTGAAAGCTGCGGCCCCATATTCTCAGCATCGACATACATACTTCTGAACTTCAGCATATTAAAAGGCTTGCCGTGCTTGCCAATACGTTCTTGCTTATAAAATATAGGTCCTGGAGAAGACAGCTTCACCATAATTGCTGTAAAAATATACAAAGGAGAAAAAATTATAATCACCATCAAAGAAGCAACGACATCGAAGATTCTTTTCGTGATACGTTGCCAAACAGGCATCAATTCTGGTGTCACTCTGATGAGAGGCGCATGCCAGATGGCTTCTTGTTTTACAGTGCCGAAAAGAATATCCTGCATAATAGGAATAATCTTCACAACAACATCAAGACTTTCTAAAAGAACCAGAATCTTGTCTATCGTCTCAATCTCAGAACGTTCAATAGCAATGATAACTTCTTCTATATCATTATCTTTTATAATTTTTGCAACATCTTTATAAAATCCAAGATGCGGAATATATTTCTCAAGTTTATATTCTTTCCAATCAAATACGTTCACGAATCCAACAATAATGTTACCTGAAGAATACTTCTGATTTTCAATTTCTTTATAAATATCACAAGCATTATCGTGACTTCCAATTATCAAAGTGTTGAAACCTATTTCTTTTCTATGAATTTTTCTCGCCGTTCTAGTGGTGATTATCAAACGACAGAAATATGTCAACACAAATTGCAGACTGAACAAAACTGCAAAAGAAACATAATAAGATTTATAAGAAATAATCACATCGTCGATTATTGTTACGAAAAACAATATCACGACGCCTATCAATGTCACAAAAAATGTCTGGCTTAATTCTTTTAACCTTGATTTACTAAAGACATTATTATAATATCCTGATACAGTGTACAATACAAGCCAAAATATCGGAACACAAATTATCCCTATTATGAAATTAGTGTCTTGAAACACCAATTGATAATGTTCAAAAAATTCTGGATCTTCATTATGTTTTCTAAAGAAAAAGAACATAGTCCATGCTATCAAAGCACAAAACCAATCTGTTAAGACATATTTTATTGCCTGTCTAGTTTTATTATTTTTCTTAGTCACGATAAACTACTTTTATATTGTCGAAATAATATTCTGCTTCAGTATTTTTCTCTGTCGTTCCTGATATAAACACGCGGAAATATTCAGGATTATCGACCGATGTATTTGTGATATTAGGGCCTAAGTTAACATAAATCTTATTCCATTTTTCAGAAGGATTAACATAAATAAGATCTATCATTTCCTCGCTTGCAATCTTTGCAAAAAGCCCGACTTTAAACAATCCTGTACATTTATAATCCAATTCAAGGAAAATGCTGTTACCTTGATCTGGAAGGCCATATAATTTTGGTGATGTAATCATGAAAGTCAGAGTGTCTTCAATCCATACATAGCCAGAATAATGAGAATTACCGTCATTATCTTTCCACACATCTGGAGTATCTCTATCTGTTCTTGTGATGGTCGTATCGCTATAGGCAGGCGTTTCAAAACTGATCTGTCTTTCAAAATCTTCCATCCATAGGTCAAGATGTATATTACTATTGTCGGTAGGATAATAACGTGTAGAAGGTGTTACAGTATCGACAACTTTTTCTTCAAACATATAGTTTTCAATGATATAAGGCTGATAAAAAGGATTTATAGTTCTTGTAGAGCTATTACCGTTCAACTTAATTCCTGGATAAAGTGTCAGTTTATGTTCTCCTCTTTCGAGAATTGGAATTGTTGCTGGCAATTCATAATAACCTTGATAATCATTATCAATATACACAGCGACATCTGTAATTTTATGAGAAGCAGCTCCTTCGATGCTATAATTTGTTGTTAGCAAAAAAGTATCTACATGAAGATAAGCTGGAATTTCCTGATTGCCTTTAAAAGGATGACATGAAGTAATGAATATCGTTGAAAATAAAACGATTATCGCACTAATGAATAAGTTCTTTATCATTTTCATAAAATCATTTTTAATCTGAACGCAGACTTAGTAAATATATTGTTTTTTTAATTTATTTTAGACAATATCATATAACACACTTTCAGTGCCTTAACGCCATCGTGTATAGTCACTGGAGGTTCTGTGCCATTGACGATTGCATTATGAAAGCTTTCCAATTCTGTCATGATAGAATTTATGGGCTGCACCTCCGGCTTATCGATTCTGATTTGTTTCGTTGTGCCGTCGGCAAGGTCAATTGTCATTGCAAAAGGATTCGGCGTTTTTTCCACATCGTCGATTCTCATTATTTCAGTTTTCTTTTCCAAAAAATCGACAGTTATATACGCTTCTTTTTGGAATATCCTATGTTTTCTCATGTTTTTCAACGAGATACGACTTGCAGTAAGATTCGCCACCGAGCCATTTTCAAATTCAATTCTAGCATTGGCGATATCGGATGTTGGGCTCACGATTGACACTCCGCTAACGCTGACATCTTTTATCGGTGATTTTATCATATCCAAAATGATGTCAATGTCGTGAACCATCAGGTCGAGGACCACTGGCACATCAGTGCCGCGCGGATTGAATATCGCAAGACGATGCGCTTCCACGAACAAAGGCGCATCGATGTGTGGACGAGCAGCTATATATGCAGGATTAAATCGCTCGACATGACCTACTTGAACTTTGACATTTGCTTCCTCGGCTATTTTTACAAGCTCATCAGCCTCTTCGACTGTCGCAACGATAGGTTTTTCAATGAAGACATGCTTGCCTTTTTTCAACGCCAATGATGCGCATCCAAAATGGGATATCGTTGGAGTTACAATATCAACAACATCTACCGAGTCAACGAGTTCTTCTATTGACGAAAAACACTTCACTTGTAAATCTTCAGAGACCTTTTTTGCGGTGTCAACATCTTGGTCATAAAAACCGACAAGCTCATAAACTGGCAATTGCTTAATGCAGTTGATATGTATCTTTCCCAGATGTCCAGCACCCAAAATTCCTATCTTCAACATTCGATTATTTTTTCGCAAATATAAGGTTTTTTCGTAATTTTGTGAAACAAAAAAAAAGCGATGCAAGAAGATAATTACAGACATAAAGGGATGCGCAAAATATTGGTGGAAGAGCTTAAAAACAAAGGCATTAGCGACGAGAATGTACTCAACGCCATCAATGCCGTGCCTCGTCATGTCTTCCTTGATTCGTCATTCTTGAATTTCGCTTATCAAGATAAGGCCTTCCCTATCGGTTCGGGACAGACAATATCGCAACCTTTTACCGTGGCGTTCCAGTCGAGTTTGCTGGAGATAAAGAAAAATATGAAGGTCTTGGAAATCGGAACCGGTTCTGGTTATCAGGCTTGCGTCTTGGCAGAAATGGGTGCGAAAGTCTTCAGCATCGAACGTCAGAGAAAGCTTTATACCAAAACAAAAGCATTTTTAGCCGAGTTTCCTTATCGAATTAAAATGTTCCTCGGCGACGGCAACAAAGGACTGCCGACTTACGGACCTTTCGATAGAATTCTGATAACAGCAGCTGCGCCTGAAATACCTCAAGCTCTCGTCGACCAACTTAAAGTCGGCGGAATGATGGTGATTCCTTTATGTGAAAATGAAGAACATCAGACGATGCTGCGTCTCACCAAACAAGAAGACGGAACTCTCAAAAGAGAAGAATATGGCGACTTCAGATTCGTCCCGATGCTGAAAGGCGTTGGAGAAGATTGATTTTGAAAGACATAAAGTTGCAGAGTCACAAAGTTACTGAGTTGCCAAAACCTTTGTAACACACTGATACATATAATAATACAATAACTTTGATATTTTTTATCAAAGTTATTTTTTATGTCAAAATTCATAATGAATTCAAAAACATATTCAAATCAGCTCCATAGGAGCGGCAGACAATAGGCAGGTATGGAGCACGCAGTGCGGAATGCCTGCGAAATAAGTTTACAAAAAATCAAAGCGCCGTAGGTGCGACAGATGTTGTCTCTGTCGTCCTTACAGGACTAGGATTGTAAATCAATCATTTTATGCAGGGGTTACGTGCTAAGCACTTCACCACCTGCCTATTGTCTGCCGTTCCTCCGGAACTTCAATATTAGAATATATTGGTAAATATTTTAAATTTAGGATAGAAAAAAAGACAGGTAATTTGGGCTGTTTTGTATGCCCATTACCTGTCTTTTTTTCGCTCAACTGC
>JAFOBJ010000091.1 GCA_017381865.1 Bacteroidales bacterium | reverse complement strand
TGCAGGGATTTCGTGCTATTGCACTCCATCACCTGCCTATTGTCTGCCGTTCCTCCGGAACTTCAATATTAGAATATATTGGTAAATATTTTAAATTTAGGATAGAAAAAAAGACAGGTAATTTGTTGGGCTGTTTTGTATGCCCATTACCTGTCTTTTTTTCGCTCAACTGCCAACCATTTTTGGCAACATTACCGAACTGAGGAACTGAGGAGTTGAGGAGTTGAGGAGTTATTGAGACGTCACTCCTGTGGCGTCTCAACGGATTCCTGGATTTTAACGGGATTATGGTTTTCTGAGGTTTGCTTGGTTTTAATCGCTGCCAATGCGTTAGGGATTGGAGCGGCATCCTTTGCGAGCGTAGCGAGCAAAGATATAGCGGAAAGCCCGACGGCTTTGCCGGAACGCCCAAAAAAAAGACTACAAGTCTATAAGTCTATGAGTCTATAAGTCAAAGTCTGTGTCTGAGTTCAATAGTCAACGGTCAGAGCTTAGACGTTTTCTTATTGGTTCGTCGTATAATTTCAAGCAGGCATACGCTAATACGATGCTTGTTGCCATTACGAGCAGCACCACAGGCCATGTCTCGCCGAGCGTGTACAACTCATTTTTGATGAGCCAAGAATAGAAGAGATACATTATCGGATAGTGGACGATATATAAAGGATAAGAAATATCGCCGAGGAACTCGCATACTTTCGTTGAAAAGGCACTTGTTGTGCTGCCTTTTGCGCCAAACCATACGATGAGAGGAAATACGCATATTATACAGAACAATTCGTAAATTCCATTTATGCTGATATTTCCAGTCTTTGGGATATAAGGCACTGAGAAAAGAGCGAATAACACAACGACAGAAATCCAGAAAATTGACCGTTGACTGTTGACTGTTGACTGTTGACTGTTGACCATTGACCATTGACCATTGACTGCTGACGCCACAGGGGTGACATTCTGAGACGCCACAGGGGTGACATTCTGAGACGCCACAGGGGTGACATTTTGAGACGCCACAGGGGTGACGTCTCTACTTGTAGTCTTATTAAAATTCCTCGCCATCAGCATTCCTAATGTAAATGGAAACAGCATTCTCAATAATCCTCCGAAGAAATTGACGACATCTAAAGTCCAGCCGATGCCAATCATATCGTAAGTTGAGACATCGAAAGTGACGAATGCGACCCATAAGATTCCTATCGCTCCGCATAAGAAAGCTAATTTTTTATTTGACAGTTTTCTTATGAATAAAGCATATAAAATATTACCTACATATTCAAAGAACAGCGACCAGCTTGGGCCGTTGAGCGGAAACATCTCGCCATTGCCGCGGACGTCGTATGGCGCGCCGGGATGAATTGGAATGAGACACATGCCGAGGAAAAACGCTATCATAACCCAATGGAAAGAGACTTGCGTTCCGTCCCACTGCACTCCTCCTTGAATGAGATATGTTATGAGACCGATGACCGCGCCCATCACCACCATAGGATGCAAGCGGATGAGACGACGCTTGAAGAAAGAACCTATACTAAGGCTGTTGACCATTGACTGTTGACCATTAGCTGTTGACCATTGGCTGTTGACATTAGACGCCACAGGGGTGACGTCTTTACTTTTTTTCCATCGGTCATCATACGCGTAGCTGATGACGAAACCAGAGAGCATGAAGAAAAAATCCACGCCGAGGTGACCGTGGTTAAAAGTTTCTATAGCAGTTCCGCCAGCGAAGGCGAAACCTTCAAAGACGTGATACCACAGCACCATGAGAGCCGCTGCGCCACGAAGACCGTCGAGAAGGAGGTAATGAGGTTTGATGTTCATTTGATTTTGACATTTAACAATTTCAATGCAAAATTAAGGTAAGAGCAGAGATAATCTTTTGCTTTAAAGCAAAAAATCATTTTTCTGAACGAATTCTACTTAAAGTGTATATAGAAATCCCTAAAAATTCAGCGACATATTTAAGCTTTACTCTATTAAGAAGTCCTGGAAAATGTTTAAGAAAACACTCGTAACGCTCCTTAGGAGAAAGCTGAAGTCTTTCAACAAAGATATGGCTCAACAAGCGATTTACGTCTTGATGAACTATGCGTCCCCAATTGGCTATATCTATATACCTTTCATACAAATCATTAAGTGCGTCAATAGAGATAACATAAATATCACAATCTGTTAGAGTCTGAACACTCTCCACCGAAGGCATATTGTGATATAAAGAATACATTCCGAATGTTATGTCACCTTCCATGCTAAACCAGGTCGTTGTATCTATGCCATCTTTATGAAAGATAGAACGAGTAAGACCATTTTCAACGAAATAAACATTTTTATCAGTTGAACCAGAAGATACTAGAATTGTATTTTTAGGATAACGTACAAGATGCATCTCATTTTTCAGAGCACATAAAGCCTCATCAGAAATAGGATAATATGATTTTATTTTACTAATAATATTATTCATATATAATACAATGCTTCAATGTACATTATCTATCATCACTTCGACAAGCTCAGCAGCCCCAAAAAGTTCTTAGCTCAAAAGCCTTAGTTCTTAGCTCTTAGTTCAAACCTCTTTATCTCTTTATAAAACGCACCTTCAGGTCGGAGGATGCTTTGGAACAATATTATCTCATTGACTTCTTGTCTGATGTAAGATTTCTGTTCCGTAGCAGCGACTATTTTCTGGAAATATTGTTTCTCGCATAACTCTTTGATGCGTCCCAATGTGATATGAGGCACGAAATTCTGTCTGTCGCGGAGATAACCCAGTTTATCGAATGTCGACAATGTATCTTCTTCCAAATCATATAATTCCTGAGGCGTGTTTTGCATTCCGAGCCAGAGTACACGAGGAGCGTAACGGCTGCCGAAGATACCAGTTCTGTTGAAATCCATGGTGAAGCTCTTATGATTTTGCAGCATCTCTCCCACTCCATCGATTATTTTCGGGATGTCTTCGTTTGGAGTGTTGCCGATGAATTTCAGCGTCAGATGAATATGTTCCGGCTTGACCCAGTTGATACGTTTCTCATGAGCCAGCTGACGTCTCAATCCATCTAAAAGCGGAATGAAACCATTGTCATTAGTCTTTATAGGTATTGCGAGGAAAAGTCTTTTCATGATTTTAAGTCTATGAGTCTATGAGTCTATAAGTCTATAAGTCTATGAGTCTATGAGTGCTTATTGACTTATAGACTTATAGGCTTATTGACTTATCAATAATCCATTTGTTCGTAGCCGCTGGCGAGTCCGCCTGTTGATGTTTCTCTGTAGAGAAGCGGCATATCGTGTCCAGTTTTTTTCATTGTCTCGACTACTTTATCGTACGACACTCTGTGAGTTCCGTCGGTGTAAGTAGCGTATATGTTAGCGTCCATGGCGCGTGCTGCTGCGAAGGCGTTACGTTCGATGCAAGGTATCTGGACGAGACCGCACACGGGGTCGCATGTCATTCCGAGGTGATGTTCGAGAGCCATCTCTGCTGCGTATTCTATCTGAGCGCAGCTGCCGCCGAAGAGCTGGCATACCGCCGCTGCTGCCATAGCGCATGCGACGCCGACTTCGCCCTGACATCCCACTTCTGCTCCAGAAATGGAGGCGTTGGTCTTGGCGAGGTTACCTACGAGAGCCGCTGTGGCCAAGGCATTGAGAATCCTCGGCTTAGCGATATCGTATGCCTTGGCCGAGTGATACAACACTGCAGGCAATACTCCACACGAACCGCATGTAGGAGCCGTGACAATCAAGCCTCCAGAGGCATTTTCCTCACTGACGGCAAGAGCATATGAAAACACCAAGCCTCTGCTTTTCAACGTATGCTGATAACCCATCGCCTTGACATGATAGTTAGCAGCCTTACGAGGTAAATTCAGCGGTCCTGGCAAACGTCCTTCAGTCTGAAGCCCGCGCTCAACAGCATCTCGCATAGTCTGCCACACTTCTTCAAGATAATCCATCAAATACGGATCATTTTCCACATCTTTGACATATTCCCAATACGCCTTGCCTTTTTCTTCACACCAATTCAAAATGTCTGTCATTCTGGTAATTGGATAAATATCTGGCAAAACTGCTGGCTTATTTTCTTCTTCAAGAGCACCGCCGCCAACACTATAAACCGTCCATTCTTCCGTCATGACGCCTTCAGAATCAAAAGACTTGAATGTCATTCCATTAGGATGATACGGAAGAAAAATGTCTGGCTGCCAATTTATCGTGACTGGAGCTTTTTTCTCAAGAACATCTAAAATAGAGACATCTGTCAAGTGACCTTTTCCTGTGAGGGCGAGACTGCCATATAATGTCACTTCAAAGCGTGCAGCTTCTGGATGTCGTGCAAGAAACTGCTCCGATGCAAAACGTGGAGCCATGGTGTGACTGCTAGAAGGGCCATGGCCTATACGATATATTTCTTTTATTGTCTTCATCTTGTAATATCTTTTTAATCAATTAAAAATCAATTATCTCTATAGTCTTTTTTCTTCGTAAGTTTAAGGTCTTGAAGTGCAGCCGCCTTCACGTTAATCTGGAAGTTCCAACTCTTATATGTTCCAAGCGGAATCCAGTTGAAACGCATCTCCCAACAATGCAAGTCGCGATATATCGTCAACGAGGTGTACGACAATTTGTTCAACTCGAAGTCCCAACCTGTTTGAACAGAGACTTTCCATTTAGGAGTAAGATTGATATTACCGTTAATACCAAGAGTCTGAATGACTTTCCTATTGTCTTGCAACAGATAATTTATATACGAGAGACTATTCGACAAAGTAAGGTTATAACTCAGCGACAATGACCATTGCGTCGACCAATCGACGTAACTATCAGGATTCATGCGAATGTCGTTCATCTCTTCTTCCGACGCCAACGGCGAGTCGAGATGCCGCTTAGTGTTGCTCGCTCCTTTGCCCTTGTTTTTCTTGAAAGTGTCGTTATTCAACGAATAACTCAAACTGAAATTCCACGACACGCTGTTCTTTCTGAACAAACGTTTGTTAACATCCCATTCAAACTGATTGAGCTGTTTACGTCCTGTTGAATCCAAAATATAAGGATCCCAAATACTTGAATATCTTACTGATAAGTTTTTAAACAATGTAGTTCTGCCATTAACGGAGAGATACGAAAAATTAAGCGAGTCTTTAGCAATGTCATAACTACCGCTAAATGTAATATCTTCAATAACTTTAACTTTTTTAACTCCAGTAATGGTGTCTTTTCTCGACGGCACTTTTATCTCAAGATTATTGCCAAAGCTATAATTTATACGACCCGACTGACCCGACGGCGGCGTTCCATAAACGTTCCCCTGAAACATCGAATAAAGCTGTTCAATGCCATTGGCATCGTAATATGTGTTGTAATAATTCCAGAAATCTTTGGAGAAATCAGGATTGTAGGAAAATCCTATCGAAGGCGTAAAGACATGACGTATAGCTCGAATCGGGCCTTTCTTGAAGTTGACTTGTCCGTAAATCTTCGTTGTCATACTACTCGACACATCAAAACTGAACACATTTCTAAACTGATTTATCGTATCTGTTTTAAGATAGCCTCCACTAGACATTGTTGGGTCGCTAACCCATTGTTTCTCAAAATATCGAAAATACATTCTATCCAAAACATTCACCGATGTAGTCCATGTGACATATTTAAACAATTTCACTGGCATACTAATCGGAATCCTGTGCTGGATACCGTTTTGCAAATTATCGAGCCAACCTGGTTTGAAAAAAAGACTGTCGGCCATGCTGACATAATTCTTCGCATTGGCTGTATAGCTGACATACATGTCTTTGTACCATCTTTTCTTTCCTGTCTTGCCAACATTTTTAAAAGGATAAACACGATTCATGGTAAGCGTGACTTCTGGCAAAGTGACTGTCATTACACGAGTGAGCGTATTTTGACTATGGCTCGCATTGGCTGTAAAGTTAAACAGACTGCCTATGCTCGTCTGATACGCGACACTCGACTGGAAAGTGTTGCTCAGATATTCGTTCGACGATATCGCATTGTATTTGTTATAGTTAGAACTCACGATGTAAACGTCGGCAGAGAACGAAGATTTCGGTCTTGCTTTCGGGTCTTGCTTATGAACCCATCGCACTTTGAAGTCTGTGCTTTCGTTATAGTCGGCGGAGCCTTTAGAGCCGATTTTATTCACCGCATAACTTCCTGAAAATGAACCATTAAACGCATAACGTTTATTATAACGCAACGTAGGTTTCAAAGCCCAGCTGCCTCGAGTGTAAATGTCGCCAACAAGTTGAAGGTCAAGATTTTCGTTGATTCCCCAGTAGAAACCTCCGTTTTCCAAATAAAAACCTCTGTTTGCCGATTCGCCCCACGATGGAACCAAAATACCGTTGCGTTGTCCCTTGGAATTCGGGAAAATGCCGAAAGGAACACCGATAGGAAGCGGCGTCTCTTCCAACTTGAAATACGCAGGTCCTGTCACGATTTTATCATCAGGAATGACTTTAGCCTTGCCGAAATGAAACTCGAAATGTGGATGTTCCGGATTGCTGCATGTCGTAAAAGAACCCGATTTGATATTGATAGTGTTGTCTTCCAACTTTTTAATTTTGGCTCCGTGGATATAACCCATCGCGTCTTCGGTAAAGACCTTTGTGATGATACCTTTTTTCGTATCAAAATTAAATGTCATCGTCTCGGAATTATATCGTTGGTCGCCTTCGATGAAAACTGGCGCACCGTATAATTTGCCCGTCGAATCGCGAAGTCCTTGGGCAAAAACGGTACGTTTCTCGAAATCGAATTCTATAAACGCAGCCTCTATCGTAATGTCTTCATAAACGACTTTAGCTTCGCCGTAATAGTAAATTTTATTGTTTTTAAAATCCTGAACAGTGGAGTCGCTGCATGAGCGTTCAATTTTATCATTGATGAATGAAGCTTGTTTTTGCGCCGTTTTTGTTTCTTTAGGTGCAATTGTGTCGCCTTTCGACAATGTGTCACGAACTGCGACATCATTTTTTTGCGTCAGAACAGTGTCATATTTCAGAGTGTCAAGAACTTTCTCTGTCGAATCTGAAGCCTCGTCGAAAACAGTATCTACAGATTTTATAGTATCTTGAATTTCATTCACTTCACCTGTTGCTTTCAAGGTTCTGCAACCCGATAGAAACAAAGCGAAGAAAAAGAAAAAAACAATAAAATATGTATATATTCTGCTCCTCAACAATTTATTTTTTATTTTTGTAAAAAATTATCTGCAAATATACGTTTCTTATGTTTAAGTTGCGAGCAAATAACGAAAAACTATTCATTTTATTTTTTCTTTTTTTGGCATTGAACATGTCTATCGTCAATGATGTTCAAGCTCAAAAAGAAGGAAAGATAAAAACAGTTGTCATTGACGCTGGTCATGGCGGCAAAGACCCAGGTGCGATAGGCATGAAATCGAAAGAAAAGGATATCACTTTGAGTGTCGCAAAAAAAACAGGCGACTACATCAAGCAGAATTGTCCCGACGTCAATGTGATATATACTCGCAACGGCGATGTGTCGGTGTCGCTTCTCAGAAGAGCGCAAATCGCCAACGAAAAAAACGCCGACTTGTTTATTTCCATTCACTGTAACGCCAACGCATCGACACAACCTTGCGGCGTTGAGACTTTCGTGATGGGTGAACACCGTAACGCCGCAAACCTCGAAGTCGCTAAACTCGAAAACGCTTCTATACTTTACGAAGACAACGCAGATGAAGACTACGGCAGCTTCAACCCTAACAGCCCAGAAGCGTATATCATGCTCAACTTCTTCCAAAGCGAATATAAAAACGCTTCTCTCGAATTCGCAGAACATATACAAAATCAACTCGTCAAAAGAGTCGGAAGAAAAGATAGAGGCGTGCAACAAGCTGGTTTTCTCGTGCTTTACAAAACAGCAATGCCTTCTGTATTGATCGAAATTGGATTTATTTCTAACCCAAATGAAGAAAAATTCCTGCGCTCTGAAGAAGGTCAGACTTACATAGCATCTGCTATTTTCAGAGCTTTCCGCGACTATAAAGTGGCTTATGAAAAAGAAAACGCTAGCTCAGACGCTAACGCTGACTCTGACACTGATAAACTTATCGACTCGGACAAGGACAAGGTCATTTATAAAGTGCAAATCGAAAGCAGAAGCAGAAAAGTAGATGTGCCTTCACAACATTATAAAGGATTGAAAAACATTGATTATTATGAACATAACGGACAATACAAATATACTGCCGGCAAATTCTACTCAAAAAGCGAAGCCGACGAATATTGCAAGAAAGTGAAGACTTCTGGTTACAGCAGCGCTTTCGTCGTTAGTTTTAAAAATGGAAAAAGGTTATAATTTTAAACAAAAATAAAATGAAAGACAGAACAAAATCCATCTTGATCGCGATATCATTCATCGTGGCAATGGCTTTATTTGTATGGGGATTTAACTTCTTGAAAGGCAAATCATTACTCAACAACCAATTTGAATTCTACGCCGTATACGACAACTCAAAAGGATTGCTCCCTGGCGACCTCGTCACAATCAACGGAATGCAAGTCGGAACCGTAAGTTCATTGAATTTCCACCCAAAACAAGACGGCTCTATCATCGTAGAATTCACAACTAACAACGACTTGAACATTCCTGAAAACAGCATCGCAAAACTTTCTTCAAGCCTCATGGGCTCCGTAAGCATTAACCTCGTGTTGGGAAATTCGGAAAAGATGGCGCAAAACGGCGACACTCTCATGGCGACAATCGATAATGGCGCAATGGACATGGTGACAGAAACCATCCTCCCTCTTAAAAATAATTTAGAAACATTATTGCTTTCTCTTAATGACTTAACATCAAATCTTAACGATTTGTTAAATCAAGAACTTAAAAACAACATCAACAGTAGCGTAAGCAGTTTGGCTTCTTCAATGAACAATATCGAAACTATTTCTTCCGACTTACAACAACTCGTTGATAGCGAAGACGGTAAACTTACAACTGTCGTAAATAATTTAGAAACAATAACCGACAACTTCGGCACCGTCAGCGATTCTTTGAAAAATATCGATTACAATCATTTGGTTTTATCTTTAGAAAATTGCTTAACAGAATTTAACACACTTATAAAAGGCATCAACAACGGCGAAGGCACCGCAGGTCTTTTAGTAAAAGATGACTCATTGTATTACAATGTAAATGAAAGCATTACAACACTCAATTATATTTTGGAAGAAATAAAAGCAAATCCTAAGAAAATAAAACTCAGCGTATTTTGAGTTAGGAGTTAGGAGTTAGGAGTTAGGAATTAGGAGTTAGGAGTTGAGGAACTCAGCATCTCAAAAACGTGTGTCTGTTGACTAAAAAATGAAGCATTATCTTTTAATAATATTACTGCTATTATCATGTGTTGTTTCGGCTCAGAAGAAAACCACGATTCATATTCTGAACGCCGACAAAGCTGATTACGACGAGCGTCTTGGCAAAGATGTGCAGCGTCTTATCGGCAACGTCGTCATGCGTCAAGATTCGACTTATTTCTACAGCGACAGCGCATATTTAAACGAAAAAACGAAATTTTTCGACGGCTTCGGCAACGTTCATATCATCGTTAACGACAGCATAAATATTTATAGTAAGTTATTGAAATATAATGGTAAAACCAAATTCGCCGAGCTTTTCCACGATGTCGTTCTTAAAGATGATTCTACTGTTCTGAAAACGCAATATATGACTTACGACAGAGTCGGTCATCTTGCCACATATCCCGACAAAGGAACCATAACGCGTAACGACAAGAAACTCGTAAGCAAAAAAGGCTATTACCGCGACGACATCAAAGTGCTTTATTTCAGAAAAGATGTAGTAGGAACCGCGCCTGACTATAAAATCGTCTCAGACACATTGGTTTACGACACAGAAAATGAGATGATGTATTTCTACGGCCCGACAAATATCTACAACAAAGAAAACACCCTAATCGGAAATTACGGCTGGTATAATACTGAAACTGAATTCGTTTACCTCGACCGACGAGCAACTTTGAAAAACAAGGAACAGTCGATGACGGCAGACACCATGTATTACAACAAAAGCACAGGCTACGCAAAAGCACTAAGCAACGTAATCGTTGAAGACACCAGCTACAAAGCAATTTTGAAAGGCGAATATGGCGAGATGTGGCGCAATCTAGGCAAATGCATGATGACCGACAACTTACGAGCCATCTATTACGAAGAAACCGACACTTTATTTGCCAAAGCCGATACGATGTATGTCTTTTTCGACACGCTTAACAACGAAGTAAAACGCATCAAAGCGTTCTATAACGTGCGATTTTTCCGAAACGACATCCAAGGCAAATGCGACTCGATGCATTATGTGGTGAGCGACTCAATGATTTATATGAGAGAAAAACCCGTCATCTGGGCCGACAACTCACAGCTGAGCGGCGATTCTATCAATGTAAAAATCAAGAAAGAAGCTATCGAAAACCTCCTGATGTATCCTAATGCCTTTGTGATACAAGAAGATAGCATCAGCGGATTTAATCAGGTAAAAGGAAAACAAATCACGGCATTTTTCAAGGAAAACGAACTGAACAATATGTTCAACGAAGGCAATGCAGAAACGATTTATTGGCTACGCGACGACGACGGCAGCCTGATAGGAATCAACTTCTCGCAGTCGTCGCAAATGGACATTATAATCAAAAACCGACAGATTTCCAATATCAAATATTATAAAAACATCAAAGAAACCTTATATCCTTTAGAACAACTCAATGATAATCAAGAATTTCTTGACGGATTCTCTTGGCAGGAAGAAACCAGGCCAAGAAGAGAAGAATTTGATTTTTAAAAACTTTTAGCATTTTCAATTTCCCCTAATTTTATTAACAATCATCTGTTAATAACTAACTTCTTGCATTATTTGTTTTTTTAAATTTTTATTCTAAATTTGCGGATATAATTTGGATTATTGTAAATAGAATAAAAATATTGTTAAACAACTAAATTAAACCTAAAATGAAAAAAGTTATCGCAACAAAAAATGCACCAGGTGCAATCGGCCCTTACAGCCAAGCCATCGAAGTTAATGGCATGTTGTTCATCTCAGGTCAGATTCCAATCAATCCTGCAACAGGCAACATCGTTGAAGGCGGCATCTACGAACAAACAGAACAAGTTATGAAAAACCTCGAAGGTATCTTGACAGAAGCAGGTTATACTTTCGACAACGTTGTTAAATCAACATGCTTACTCAGCGACATGGCTAACTTCGCAGCAATGAACGAAGTATACGGCAAACGTTTTACACAAAATCCTCCTGCAAGAGCAGCTTTCGCAGTAAGAACACTTCCAAAAGAAGTTCTCGTTGAAATCGAAATGATTGCAGCTAAGTAATCTATAAAACCAATAATATGAAAAAGTTAAGTTTTGTGGCATTATTGCTATTGACCGTTTTCATGACATCATGCAACGGTCTGGGCGGAGGAACTACTTCCAACATCGACAAGTCTCAAATTGTGGGAAAATGGATGACTGCCGACGGAATGTATTACGAAGTCTACTATAGCGATGGCACAGGTAAAGAATGGGACCTCAGAGATGATGTCACAGAAGATGAGGCTTCAAAGTTTACTTGGGAATTCGACGAAGGTGCTGAAGATAAATTCTTAAAATATTACAAAATGGAAATTAACGATGCTGTTTTACCTCAGTATTGTAACATTTTGGAGCTTACTTCGATGAAATTCAAGTATAACAATGAAGGCTTCAGAGCGACATATGATTTGATAAGGGCTAATTGACATGAAAAAACCACTGAAGATAACACTGATAAGCTTAGGATCATTACTTGGATTCATATTGGTGGCCGTGATGGTTGCTTGCTGGTTTGTGGTGACTCCGGCACGCTTAACATCAATAGTGAAAAATCAAGCACCTAATTTTATCAACTGCGACTTCGATATAAAACGAGCCGACCTCACAATATTCAAGTCCTTCCCTAAAGTCGGACTGAAAATCAATGAAGTCGTACTTGTCAATCCGATGGACGGGAATCCATCCGACACGCTCGCTTATATTAATGAATGTGTTGTTTCAGTGGACGTCAAAAAGTTCTTTAAGGAAAATCAAATCATAATCGATGAATGTAGATTGAATGGCGGTTATGTAAATCTTTTTACTGACAGTCAGGGAAATACAAACATCGATATTTTTCCGACTTCACAGGCCGATACATTAACTGTGGAGGAAAACTCGGAAGTAACATACGGAATCGACTTGGTTTGCTTCAAACTCAATGACGTCTCCGTAAAATACACCGACTTGACTCAAGGTATGTTTGCCGACATTAATGGGTTGAATATGTCAGCAAAAGGCAAAATGAATGGAGAAAACATCGCTGGCAATGTTAATATGTCGCTTCGCGATATCGCATATCAACAAACGACAGACTCGTTGTCAATGGCTGTGAAACTTAACGAATTAAAATTAGAAGGAGATGCTGAAATGTGTGGCGATGACATCAATGCCGACATCAAAGCATCTTCTTCTGTTTTATTTTATGAAAGCGCCGGACAATTGGCTGAGTTAAATTCTTTTAACTTTAAATATAAAGGCGAAATTAACAATTATGATATAATAAAAGGTAATACAGAACTGACTGTCAGTGACTTGTCTTTTATTATGGATAACGAGCAACTTGTGAACAAAGCCGACATCAGAATGATAATGCCTCTTAACGCTACATTAAGCACAATGGACGTTGAACTCGGCGCATCACAATTGGCTCTCAACAATATTTTCATCGATTTGATTGGCAAGGTCTCAATGCCAGCCGACGACATCAACATCGATATGAACTTAAAAACCAATACTTTAATTGCAGAAGAACTCATCGAACTTATCCCAGCTTCGATGCGCAAAGAACTGCTCGACGGCATAGATGTTAAAGGCGAACTTCAACTCGCAGCTAATGTCGAAGGCGTTTATAACGAAACTTCAATGCCTGTCGTGAACGCTGAAATTGAATATAATAAAGGTATGATCTCAATGCCTGAGATGCTGCCTTACCCTATAACAAATTTTAACACTTCTATAAAAGCTGATTTAGACCTTAACAACAAATCTGATATTTATGTTAATCATCTGAACGCCAACATGTCAAACTCCTCATTTTATTTATCAGGAACCATAAAAGACGTGATGGATAAGATGTATTGCGACTTGAATCTTAAAGCCGATGCCGAACTCGACGAACTCAAATCTTTCATTCCTGAAGACATCAAAGCCAACGGCAATGTGAAATTAGATGTTAAAGCTAATGTCAATAATTATCAGCTTACAAACATGGATTTTGCAAAGGCAAAAGTTAATGGAAATTTGCAATGGAACGATATGAATGTGGTTTATTGCGATACAATTAATGTTAATGCCAATCAACTTAATGTTAATTTAACTTTGCCAAATCCAACTTCCGAAACTCTTACAAACAGCTTTATCGCTTTAGAAATAAGTGGAAATGAATTAGATGCGAAAGTCGCAGAAACAATAAAGGCAAATCTTAAAGACTACAACTTCGATGTTCAATTGTCGAATATCTTAGACGAAAACATTCCGATGTCGGTTTATGCAGATTATAACTTTTCAAGAATCGACGCATCGATGGACGACATGACAGTCTTTACCAATAATCCTAAAGGAAGCGTTGCGATGTTTATGAAAGAAAACGGCAAAGACGCATCGTATATCGCAGTGTATAATGGTGATAGTCTGTCGTTTAACATGGGAGAAGAAATGAGTTTCGCAACAGAAAAACTCGATTTCAATGTGTCTGCCGACTATGACGATGATCAAGAAGACTTGCTTTTACAATGGAATCCTCATGCTGGAATACAATTGAACAAAGCCGTCTTCACAATGAGCGACATATCTTTGCCAGTATTCATTCCATCTATTGATTTTCAATATGATACAACAGGAATAGAGATAAATAACAGCAGTATTTTATTAGGCAATTCCGATTTTGAATTAAAAGGAAAATTTGAAAATGTCGATGAGTTTTTAAGAAATGAAGCTCTTTTAAAAGGAACGCTCGATTTCACTTCTTATTACACTGACGCAAATCAGATTATGGAACTTTTCAGTGGCATGGGTGATACAACATTAGTCGTTGAAGATGAAGTAGTTGCCGACACAAATGCAGTTGAAGACAATCCATTTATTGTGCCGCTTGGCGTTGACATTGCATTAAACACAAATATCGAAAAAGCCACAGTCGGAGAAATGAATTTGACGAATATCGGTGGCGGTCTTGCTGTTAAAGACGGCGTGATGGTGCTGCAAGAAATGGGCTTCACTTCCGACGCCGCAAGCATGAAAGTCACTGCGATGTATAAGTCACCACGCAAAAACCATCTCTATCTCGGTTTAGACTTGCATCTCCTTGAAATTGACATCGCTGAGATGATAAACCTTGTTCCAGAACTCGACACTCTCGTCCCAATGCTCAGCTCTTTTGCAGGAAAAGCAGAATTCCATTTCGCAGTAGAGACATATCTTAAATCAAATTATGAAATGAAACTCTCAACATTGAAAGGTGCGATGGCAATCCATGGCAAAGACTTGGTAATACTTGATAACGAGACATATAAGAAGTTGGGACGAATCCTAGGATTTAAGAACAAAGAACATAACGTAATCGATAATCTTAATGTAGAAATTACAGCATTCAAAAACGAAATCGATGTTTATCCGACACTTATCGCTGTCGATAAATATCATGCTGTCGTCGGCGGACGCCATAACCTTGACATGACTTTCGATTACAGATTAGGAATATCAAATCCATGGCCTTTCAGAAGATTGGGAATCATAATAAAAGGTGATTTAGACGACATGAAATTCAGATTCAGAGGAAAGAAAAACGCTGGACTTGAAGAACCTAAAGGCAATCAAGAAGATAAACATTTGATTGAGCAAACATTGAGACTCAAGAATATGATTTACGAATCCTTAAAATAGTTCAACAGTCAACAGTAAATGGTCAAAATTCTTAGTTCAAAACTCGTCGGCGGCGTATTCATCATAGCTGCCATTTTGAAACTGATTTCCATCGACGAATTTGAAATTTACATTTATAGTTTTAACATATTTAGTTTTCTCCTTACGACATTCGTTTCGAGGATAATAATAATAGGCGAGTTTATTTTAGGATTATTCTTAATTCTTAAAATAAATTATAAATTCACCTGGCGAATTTCTTTATTAACATTAACATTATTCACATTATTTTTAACATATACCGCAATTTTCCGTCAAGACAGTAATTGCCATTGCTTCGGAGAATTGATTGAATTAAGTCCGTTGGAATCAATAATCAAAAATGTCATACTGATATTACTCCTTTTATTAAGTCAAAAGTCAAAAGACAAAAGACAAAAGGCATTATCAGAGGTTCAAAGTTCAAAGTTCTTCGTTCTTTGTTCTTCGTTCTTTGTTCTTTTAGTCTTCATAATCTCCCCTCCAGATTCCATTTATAAAATGCTTTATTCCACTGAAAAAGAAGTGAGCAGCATTGATTTATACGAATCTTTTGATGAAGTTACAAAGATTGATTTCAAGGAAGATGAAGTGATATTTGACAGCATTTCTGATTTTAACACGAAAGAAAATCAACTGATTGTGATTGTGAGTTCAGGTTGTAAATATTGCAAATTAGGAATGAAGAAGCTATCATTGATGATGAAAAAAGAAGAACTCTCAGCAGAAAATATTGACATTTTTATTTGGGGAAGTCCTGATGGAATTGTTAATTTTCGTAAAGAAACGATGACAGAAGATTACAATTATTGGCACATCATGCCGAACAAAGCCATTGATATTACCTACGGAAGATTTCCAATTTTCATTTGGATAAAAGAAAAAGACATCATCAAAGTCGGAGATTTTCGCGATCTTGATGATGCCTTTTTTAAATAGTCAACAGTCAACTGTTAAGTTAACAGTTATATTTAAGAAACCACTTCGCAATTGAGTCCGTGTTCGCGGATCATATTTACGATAGTATTAAGTTGATTTTTATCTTGGAGATTTACGCTTATTGTGACCATTGTCTTACCGACTTCAACCTTATTTGATGAACGTTCGTGGTTGATTTCGTTGATATTAACTTTAAGGCCTTCGAAAATAGCGAGGATTTTCTTCAACTCACCTGATTGGTCAGGAACGATGACTCTGATAGTAGCTCTGAGACCTTCTTCCACCATACCTTTTTCGATGATTTGAGAAAGGATTTGCATATTGATGTTACCGCCGCTGATAACTGGAACGACGTTCATGCCTTTAAGGTTAGCCTTGTTATACAAAGCAGCAGCCATTGAAGTGACGCCTGCAGGCTCAGCCAAAATCTTAGCTCTTTGTAACAAGAGATAAGCTGTGTGAGCTATTTCTGTATCGGTTACGCTTACTACATCGTCGACGTATTTTTGTATGATGTCGAATGTGAGAGAACCTGGAGTTTTCACAGCGATACCGTCAGCGATTGTAGAAACAGTTGGCAAAGAAACGACTTTGTTAGCTTCGCGTGATGCCACCATAGAAGCAGCGCCAGCGGCATTAACGCCGATGACTTTGATTTTAGGGTTCATTTCTTTTATCGCCATTGCGATACCTGCCACGAGACCGCCGCCGCCGATAGGAACGATAACAGCGTCTACATCTGGTTGTTGTTCAATAATTTCCAAACCTATTGTACCTTGACCTGCGATAATCAAAGGGTCGTTGAAAGGATGGATATATGTTGCGTTATGTTCTTTGATATATTCTTGAGAAGCTATTGCTGCGTCGTCGAATGAGTTACCAGCTAGCACTACATTTGCGCCGTATCCTTTTGTTGCCAATACTTTTAAAGGAGGTGTGAAGATAGGCATGAAGATAGTGCTTTGCATGCCGAGTTTCGTTGCTGAGAAAGCGACGCCTTGAGCGTGGTTACCAGCGGAAGCCGCTACAACGCCTCTTGCTTTTTCCTCTTCTGATAAGTTAGCTAATTTGTTATATGCGCCTCTTAACTTGAAGGCACCTGTTGTCTGCATGTTTTCCAACTTCAAGAAGATATTGGCGTCAGACATTTGAGAAAATGACTTGGAATGGATGATAGATGTTTGTTTAGCAACGCCTTTCAATGTGTTACGCGCTGCAACGATGTCGGAAAACTTTAATGTTGAATCCATGACAATTTTACAATATTTGTTATTTTTTAATCACAAAAAAAGCTAACGACCTTGGTTTAAGTCATTAGCTTTAGCCAATTTTGTGGAGCATATGAGAATCGAACTCATGACCTCTTGACTGCCAGTCAAACGCTCTAGCCAACTGAGCTAATGCCCCATCATTTCGAGTTGCAAAGATACAATATTTTTCAAATAAAATTATGTTAAAAAAAACTTTTTTTACATTGATTTTAATAGTTGTTTTGGGCAGAAATAAAATAATTATGAATTATGCATTGTGAATTGAATGAAATATTTACTACTTTTGCGGCTTGATTTAAGAAATGATATTATTTATTTAATAATATTTATTTAATAGGAAGACAATCAAATTTTATCATAAAAAATAGTTAAAAAAATTAAAGATTATGAGAATTTTCCAGCATTACACCCGTGTAAAGTACCAGCATGCGTTTGGTGTAGGCAGTAGCCGTCTTATGGCAATGCCTTGGTTTTCAGGAGCTCTTCTGATGCTTTGTGTTGTCGTTGCCATGTTGTTGGCAAACCTTCCATTCACCAAAGAAGCTTATCATCATTTCTTACACACAAAATTATCTATTTCTGTACAATCAGGAGATCATGTGTGGTTTTTCCCAAAAGACATGTCAGTTGAAAAATTCATCAACGACATTTTGATGGTTGTATTTTTCTTCTGTGTCGGTCTTGAAATCAAGCGTGAAATCGTTTGCGGCGAATTATCGACAGTCAAGAAAGCCATGTTGCCTGTTATCGCAGCTATGGGCGGTATGTTGGCTCCAGCTCTCATTTACACATGTTTCAACGCTGGAACAGCAGCTAACAGCGGTTGGGGTATTCCAACAGCTACAGACATCGCCTTCGCTATCGGTATCATGTCGATGCTCGGCGACAGAGTTCCTGTTTCATTGAAAATATTCTTGACAGCACTTGCTATTGCTGACGACTTAGGCGCTATCTTGGTTGTTGCATTCTTCTATGGCGGTGCTATCAACTTAACATTATTGTTAATATCATTCGGCATTTTATTCCTCGTATTCTTACTTAACAAAGCAGGCGTTAAACGAATGATATATTATCTCATCCCAGCTATCGCAGTATGGATTTTATTCTATTACGCTGGCATTCACGCAACAATGTCTGGCGTTGTTATGGCTATGATGATTCCTATGAAAGCTCGTTATTCTCGTTCATATTTCGACAAAAAGACAGCTCGTTATCAAAATATGATAGACGAACTCCACGATGGCGGCGAACATCCAAACCACGAACAACAGATTTGCCTTGGCGGCATCAGCAATGTTGCAAGAGGCACTATCGGTATGAGCTATCGTTTGGAACACGCTTTGACACCATGGGTTAACTTCGTGATTATGCCTATCTTCGCTATCGCTAACGCTGGCGTTGTAATTCCAGATTTGAGTTACCTTAACTTCTTCCAATATTCACCAGAAATCGGTTCTGTAGGTCTTGGTATCTACTTCGGATTATTATTAGGTAAGCCTATCGGTATCACCCTCGCAAGCTGGATTGCTATTAAATTGAAAGTCGGTGAAATGCCAAACGGCGGCACATGGAAAACACTCTTCGCTGTGGCATGTCTCGGCGGTATCGGCTTCACAATGTCAATCTTCGTTGACACTCTTTCATTCGGTGAACTCGCTCCTGAAATGATGAATCACTTGCGCAACTTAGGTAAGATTTCAATCTTGGCGGCATCATTATCCGCCGGCATTTTAGGAAGTATATTGATTTCAATTTTCTCTAAGAAAAAATAATAATATCACATACAACAAAAAAGGCGTACAATTGCAATTGTGCGCCTTTTTTGTTTTAAAGAGACGTCACTCCGTGGCGTCTCTTTCTTTTTTTAGACGCCACGGGAGTGACGTCTCTACATTATTATTCGTAAATTTTTGCTTCGACTTCGCCGTTGAGGACCATGAGGCCGTTTAATGTAAGAGCCATCATTTCGTCTTCACCTGGATAAACGCATACTGGAGCGATTTTACCGAGGTGGCTGTCTAAAATCTTGCAGAAATTCTTGTCGTATGCCATACCGCCTGTTACGAAGATAGCGTCGACATCCATGCTGAATGCTGATGCTGCGAGGCCGCCGACTTCCTTAGCAACTTGGTAAGCCATTGCGCGATATACGAGTTCCCATTCTTTGTTGCCAGCTTTAACTTGGTTTTCAACTTCCATAGCGTCGTTAGTGCCGAGGTAAGCTACGAAACCGCCTTGACCTTTAAGCATGAGGTCGATTTCTTTCTTTGTATATTTACCGCTGAAGCAAGCGTTCATGAGAGGACCTGATGGCAATGCGCCTGAGCGTTCTGGTGTGAAAGGACCGTCGCCGTTCAATGCGTTGTTGACGTCAACGACGCGACCTTTTTTATGTGCTGCCACTGAGATACCACCGCCGAGGTGAATACCGATGAGGTTCAATTCTTCATATTTCTTGCCAACTGTTGCTGCATGTTGACGAGCAATCATTTTTTGGTTTAAAGCGTGGAAAACTGACATACGAGGGAATGCAGGATGTCCTGAGAAACGTGCTACGTCTTCCATTTCGTCAACGATAACTGGGTCAGCGATATAAGCTTTAACGCCAACTGACTTAGCGATATCGTCAGCGATTAAACCGCCGAGGTTACAAGCGTGTTCACCAACTGGGCTGTTAACTAAGTCGCGTTTCATTGCTTCGTTAACTTCGTAAATACCTGATGTGAGTGGTTTTAACAAACCACCGCGACCTACAACCATTGCGAGGTCGTTGAGTTCGATACCAGCTTCTTTCAAAGTGCTAAGAATAACGTCTTTACGGAAGTGATATTGGTCAGCGATGTGTTCGAATGAAGCAATATCTTCTGCTGAATGTTTGATATTTGTCTTGAAAACGCATTCTTTGTCTTGGAAGACAGCGATCTTTGTTGATGTTGAACCTGGGTTTATAATTAATAATTTGTAACTCATAGTCTTAATTTTTTTATGTTTATATTATTATTTTGCTAACAATGCTGCCAATGCGATTGAGTACAACTTTGTTTGTGATGTGTCGCCGCGTGATGACAATACGCAAGGGACTTTAGCACCCATAACAACAGCTGCAACTTCAGCATGGTTGAATTTGCTGTTACATTTGTAGAATACGTTAGCAGCTTCGATACATGGGAAGAGGAGACAGTCAGCGTCGCCAGCGACTGGGCTCTTAAAACCTTTGATAGCTACTGCTTCAGCGTCGATAGCAAGGTCTAATGAGATAGGACCGTCAACGACACAACCTTTGATTTGACCGCGTTCTGCCATCTTAGCGATGAGAGCTGCGTCAACACATGCTGGCATACCAGCAAGCATTTGTTCTGTAGCTGTGATTACTGCCAACTTAGGATTCTTGATATCCAAAGCGTTAGCTGTTGCAACTAAGTATTTTAACAATGTTTGTTTTTGTTTGAAATCTGGAGCTGGGATGATAGCACAGTCACTAGCAATCAATAACTTGTGGTAGTTTGGATTTTCGATTGCACAGACGTGAGCCAATGTTGCGTTTGGAGGACACAAACCGCGTTCTTTATTCAAGATAGCGCGCATGTATTTGTCTGTTGAAAGAAGGCCTTTCATCATGATGTCAGCTTCGCCAGCATTGATGAGGTCGCAAGCTTTTGTAGCTGCCTTTACTTCGTCTGGTTCGTGAACGATAGTGAATTTGTTGATGTCGATGCCTTCTGCTTCACAAACTTTTGCGATAACATCTTTGTCGCCGCATAAGATACCTTCGATTAAACCATTGTCGATAGCTGCACTGACAGCGCAGATTGTGTGGTCATCATTAGCGTAAGCTGCTGCCAAACGTTTTTTTGGACGGCTACGCAAAACTTCAAACATTTGTTCTAATTTATTCATAACTCTGCTTTTTAATTATATTAAACTCATTATCTTATTAACAACCTATATATCTTGAGATTACGAGACGTAAAATTTCTGATGTTCCCTCTCCTATTTGTAATATTCTTTGGTCGCGGTAGAATCTTTCCATGTTAAAATCTTTTAACAATCCGTGACCGCCCATCACTTGTACTGCGTTGTCGCATACTTCAGCAGCGACTTCTGAGCAGTATAATTTTGCCATTGCTGCTTCTTTGCCGTAAGGCATTCCTGCGTCTTTTATTCTACAAGCTTTATAAAGGAGACAGCGTGCTGCTTCTATTTTCATTGCCATGTCGGCGAGTTTGAAGCTGACAGCCTGGAACTTACATATTTGTTTTCCGAATTGTTCTCTTTTTTGTGAATATTCCAAGGCCATTTCGTAAGCACCTTGTGCGCAACCTAATCCCATGGCAGCGATGGAGAGTCGGCCGCCATCTAATGTTGCAAGCATGATATGAGAGCCTTGACCTGGTGTGCCTAGCATATTTTCTTTTGGAAGTCTTACTTTATCAAAAGTCAGTCTTCCTGTATTAGAAGCACGCCACATCATTTTGCGATCCATAGCTTCTTGTGTGAAACCCGGAGTGTCGTTTTCAATCAAAAACGTTGTAAATTCTGGTTTTCCGTTATTTTCGCCAGTGATTACTTGTATAGTGCTTCCCAATGTCATCGGTGTTGCACTATTGGTAATGAAGATTTTAGAACCGTTGACAATCCATTCATTGCCTTCTAATCGTGCTGTCGACTGCGTGCCTCTTGAGTCGCAACCTGCGTTTTCTTCTGTCAAACCGAAGCCCCAGAGATGCGTCTTGCAAAGACGTGGCAAATATTTCTCTTTCTGTTCCTTGGTTCCATATTCTTTTATTGGACTGATACCTAATGAGTTGTCAGCCGCAATAGTCGCTGCTGTTGAGCCGTCTATTCTTGCAAGTTCTTCAACAGCTATAATATATGATAAGGTGTCAAGTTGTTGTCCGCCATATTCTTTTGGAACACACATGCCTAAAAGACCGAGGTCGGCCATTTTTCTTGTTAACTCAACATCAAAAATCTCATGTTCGTCATTGTAAGAAGCAACAGGTTTCACTTCACGCTCAGCGAAATCGCGTACTTTCTCACGAAACTCTATTTGTTCTTTTGTCAAATCAAAATTCATATCGATAATTCTATCAAAATATTTTTAACATCTACTTTATCACCTTCATTGACAAAGACTTTAGCTACTTTTGCCGAAGTCATTGCCTTGATATTATTTTCCATTTTCATTGCCTCGACAACGCACAACACATCGCCTTCTTTAACATCATCGCCTTCTTTAACATTGACTTTGATGACCTTGCCTGGCATCGGAGAATGATATTCCATATCATTGTTTTTCACATCATTACAAGAATAATCTCTCGAATCGTTCAACTCATCATTACGACGACAAATAAAGTCGAGGCCCATAAGATGAACGCAATATTTATTGTCTGATGTCTCCGAAACGAAAATAGATTCCGTCATTCCATTTATCATAACTTTATTAATACCACCGCCGTTCTGCGTCAACAAGACCTCATAATCATGTCCATTGATATTGCATTTCAACGACTTAGGACTTATCTTTTCAATATTAACATTGAAAACTGTTGACTGTTGACTATTGACCGTTGACTGTTGTCCTTCAACACTAACAGTGATATTCATATTATAACGCCAATATCCTATTCTCTCCCAAACATTGCTAATGTCTTTATTCTCAAGATATAACTTATTAAAATCATAAAACAAGAACAAAGCAACGACATCTTCCTTCTTTATTTCGTTGCGCATAGAATGCATCGATTCTATCAGTTCTTGCTGATGTTTTTCGCAATAAGAAGTGTCGATTTTGTTATTGATAAAATCTTCGTTATTGATAATGCTTTGAAGATAAGGTATATTGGTTTTATATGTCTGTACGATATAATCTTTAAGTGCGTTTCTTGTAATTTCGATAGCTGATTCTCTTGTCTTGCCGTGGCAGATGAGTTTACTTATCATCGGGTCGTAGCTGTCGGATATGACAGTTGGTCTGTTGATGCTACTATCGATTCTCACGCCGCGCATCTTTGGTTCGTGGTATAATGTGAGTTGAGCTGGTGCTGGCATGAAATTATTTTCTGGGTCTTCCGCATAGATTCTGCATTCTATGGCGTGGCCGTTAGCCACGATAGAATCCTGGGTGTAACCCATCACCTTGCCGCGTGCGATACGAATCTGCTCCTCCACGATATCAATTCCGGTTCTTTGTTCCGTGACTGGATGTTCCACCTGGATTCTGGTATTCATCTCGAGGAAATAGAAGTTCTGGTTCTCATCCACGATGAATTCCACCGTGCCAGCGTTGTTATAATTCATTTTCTTACAGATGTCGACAGCGGTTTGACATATCGCTTGACGTCTTTCTTCTGATAACGATGGTGATGGTGATTCTTCTATTATCTTTTGGTATCTGCGTTGCACCGAGCATTCGCGTTCGTAGAGATGAATGACATTGCCGTGATGGTCGGCGAGGATTTGCACCTCGATATGGCGAGGATTTCTGATATATTGTTCGATAAAAATCTGTCCGTTGCCGAAGTAACGTTCAGCTTCTCGGGAGGCTTGTTCTAACGAGAGGCGTAGTTGAGAGGCGTCTTCTACGATGTGCATGCCTTTACCGCCGCCGCCCGCAGAGGCTTTTATCAATACAGGATACGGCAGGGCGGCGGCTTGAGCCTCTATTTCCTCAACGCTGCCTACCAATCCCCAAACGACGGGAATATCATTCTCGATAGCAAACTGACGCGCCCTGATTTTGTCGCCCATAAGTCGCATCGACTCGGCATCAGGACCGACAAATATCAAATTATTCGCTTCACATGCCTCGACAAAGTCGGCGTCTTCCGACAAAAATCCATATCCAGGATGAATAGCGTCGACGCCAGCATCTAAAGCTACGTCTATAATCTTCTGAATGTTAAGATATGTGTCCTTCAAGCCGCCGCCACCAAGTGGACGCGCTTCGTCAGCAAGACGACAATGCATAGAATCAACGTCATTATCAGCATACACAGCGACAGAGCTAATGCTCAGCTTCTTTAATGTGCTGATAATACGAACCGCAATCTCGCCTCTGTTCGCAACTAATATCTTATGTATTTTCTTTGAAGGCATAATAGGACACAAAGTTAATAATTTACAATTTACGATTTACAATTTGTAATTATTTTTTTTAACTATTGACTTTTGGCCATTAACTATTGACTTTTGACTGTTGAACAAAAGTTATCTAGTTCGTATCTTTGAGATAACGCTTGATATTCTTTTTTCTACACTAACCACATCTGATATTAGTTTTTTATAATTGTCCTCATCTATATACTGAAAATAGTATGACAATTCAATTTGAGTCTCTAACTCAAACGCAGAACCAATAGCTATTTCTAAATATCTGGCGAATTCTACAGATGATGACCGAGAAGCACCTTCTGCTATATTTGATGGTATTGATATAGCGGAACGTTGAATCTGATTTGCAATAGCACTATATTGAGGAAAGTTCTTGGTGTGTGACAAATATTCTTTGCCAAAAGCATAGAATCTTTCCAAATGTCGTAATTTCTAAAATTTCTCATGGTTTAATAATTTTTGGTTTATAAATAGTTCAAAGGTCAATGGTCAACAGTCAATGGTCAATGGTCAACATCCCAAAAACTCCTTCATCCTCTCCTGAGCGTCGTCCGACATTCTTTCTTGTGCTATCATCATGGCCGTGGCATCAAAAATTCCATCGTAAGGATTTGCTCTTCCAACGACATTTCTAATGAGATGTTTGCAGTCTCTGATGGCATTTGGCGAAGCTTTCAAATAATTGTCGATATAAAAGTCTAGTCTTTGGTTTAATTCGTCGATATTTCCAACGTAATTGACGAGCTTATAATCCATCGCTTCTTGTGCTGTAAATTTTCTTCCCGAAAGCATCAGGTCGCGTGCAGGCATCTCACCGCATCTCGCTATGACGAAAGGCGATATCGTGGCTGGCGTAAGTCCCAGTTTCACTTCGCTGAAAGCGAAAACGGTGTCTTTCTCGGCGAGCACCACGTCAGACGCCGCAGTAATGCCGTTGGCTCCGCCTATCACTGCGCCATGCACCAATGTGATGACGGGTTTGTTACAGAAATATATCTTTTGGAATAACTTAGAAAGTCGTCTCGCATCTTCAAAGTTTTGCTCGTAACCGAACGATGCGATGTCTTTCATATAATTGATGTCAGCTCCCGAACAGAACGACTTTCCGTTGCCGCATATCTCAATGACTCTGATGTCATCACGAGCATCGAGCCAGTCGACAGCTTCTGTCAGTTCTTTTATCATCAACGCATTCATGGCGTTACGCACCTCCGGACGATTCAAGGCGATGCGAGCCACATTCTTTTCTATTCCTATTTGTAATGTCGTGAAATCCATTTTATTCAATTCATAATTCATAATTCACAATGCATAATTACAGACAATTATGAATTATGCATTATGAATTATGCATTGTTTTTTTTACATTCTAAATACGCCAAATTGCAACGGTGGGAATGGCTGGTTCAACGATGACGCAATTCCCATTGCTAATATCTTACGAGTGTCGACAGGGTCGATGATGCCGTCGTCCCAGAGACGTGCGGTGCTGTAGAACGCCGAGCCTTCGTAGTCGTATTTGGCGAGTATCTCTGATTTTATCTTAGCCAGTTCTTCTTGTGAAACTTCCAAGCCTCTTGCCTTGTATTGGTCAGCCTTCACCGTGGTTAGCACACCGGCTGCCTGTTCGCCGCCCATGACGGAAATCTTGGCATTAGGCCACATAAACAACAGCCTTGGACTATAGGCGCGTCCTGCCATGCCGTAGTTGCCTGCGCCGAATGAGCCGCCGAAGATGACGGTGAACTTAGGCACGTTGGCGTTACTTACAGCGTGTACCATCTTGGCACCGTCTTTAGCGATACCGCCGCATTCATATTGCTTTCCGACCATAAATCCTGTGACGTTCTGCAAGAATACGAGTGGTATATTTCTTTGACAGCACAACTCGATGAAGTGTGTTGCTTTAAGTGCCGACTCGGAGAACAACACTCCGTAGTTGGCGATGATGCCGACAGGGAACCCCATGATATGAGCGAATCCGCATACTATCGTGATGGCGTAGCGAGCCTTGAACTCCTGGAAACGGCTGCCGTCGACGAGGCGAGCGATGACTTCCCTCGGGTCAACGAGCTGACGAAGGTCGACGGGCGCGATGCCGTACAAGTCTTCTGGGTCGTATAATGGAGCCTCGATAGGAAGTATGTCGAGGCGTTGTTTCTCTTTCTTTTCTAAAGTTTTAAAAATATTACGACATATCTGCATGGCGTGGCTGTCGTTTTCTGCGAGATGGTCAGCGACGCCAGAGACAGAAGTGTGCATATCGGCTCCGCCGAGTTCTTCAGCTGTGACGATCTCGCCTGTAGCGGCTTTCACCAAAGGAGGTCCCGCCAGATAAATCGTGCCTTGGTTTCTCACTATGATGGTCTCGTCGCTCATCGCTGGAACGTAAGCTCCGCCTGCTGTACACATACCCATCACTATGGCAATCTGCGGAATGCCCATCGCCGACATACGAGCCTGGTTGTAGAAGAAACGACCGAAGTGGTCTCTGTCCGGAAAGACTGTATCTTGTTCAGGAAGGAACGCGCCGCCGCTGTCGACCATATAGACACATGGCAGTTTGTTCTCCATCGCAATCTCTTGAGCACGAAGATGCTTCTTCACGGTGTATTGCATATAAGTGCCGCCTTTCACCGTGGCGTCATTGGCAACGATCATCGCCTCTCTGCCTTGTATTATTCCTATTCCCGTGATTATACCTGCAGATGGGAAGTCGTTGTTATAAGTGTCGTAAGCAGCCATCGGCGAGAGTTCCAGAAACGGAGTGTTCTTGTCGATGAGCTGGTCGATGCGCTCGCGAGCGAGAAGTTTGTTACGTTTCTTATGCTTCTCGACAGCGACAGCACCGCCGCCTTGCATACTCATAGCCATGCCTTCACGATAACGAGCCATCAACTCCATGTAGGCTTTCTTATTATCCTGAAACTCCTTGCTGTTAGGATTTATCTGTGATTTTAATACTTGCAAAACCTTATTTTTTTAATTTCGGCAAATATAATAAAAAGCTGTGAGCTACGAGCAATGAGCCGTGAGCTTTTTTTTGACCATTGACCATTGACTTATAGCAAAAAGTTCAACAACCAACTTTCAATTTGTTTTTATAGTCTGCTAAATCGAAATACATTAGTTGAGTAAAAGCATCATTACGATTTTGCAGTGCGACAAAACCATTCTTTTCATAAAAGGGAATCGCAGACTTATAAGCATCAACAGTAATAAATCTGCATCCGGTCTTATTGTCGACTAAGAAATATCCTTTTATAAAATCTAACAAAATTGACCCAATGCCATTGCCTTGAAATTTGGAATCTATTGCAAATCGACCTATTTTTACCGCAGGATAACTCTTTATTCTTTTCTTATTGACAAACTTACGACTTCTGAAACGATTGAATTTCGTTTTATCCTCAAAGTCATGTATTGAAATCTTGTCATTGGACAAACTAAAAAAAGCGACAGAATTATCCTCTTCTTCCATAACGTAGTTTACGGACAATAGAGAATTACGATACAGCGATGCTTCATTTAAGATAAAGTCATCCAAATCACTATCACCACAATAAAACGAGTTTATTGTTTCATCTTCACACAAACGACGAACTATCATACCTCAAAATTTTGCTATGCTCATGATATATTCGTAGTTTTTCTTAACTCTTTCTATTTCTTCGTCTGATACAGTGCGTGTTTCTTGCATACGCTTGATGAAGCGTTCCGCATCTTTACCTGTTAAAATTGGTGTTTCTTGAATTTTTCTTGCCATGGTTTCACTATTTTGTTTTATGTCTGCAAAAATACAAGTTTACAACGCTTTTGTCAAGAAGAAAATATATAATAATTTTTAACATTTAGCTATGGGCTTTTTTGACCTTTGACTTTTGACCGTTGACTTTTGACTGTTGGCCTCATTTTAAAATTTACAACAAAAATAAGTCCCGTTAGGGACGATAGTTTCCAGGCAGGTATGAAGAGCGTAGCTCGGAATGCCTGCAATAAAGACCGAATTTGATAAGAGTGCCGAAGGTACGACAGAAACATCAAACTCAATTCTGTCGCACCTTCGGCGCTTTGATTTTTTTAAAACCTCATTTGCAGGGATTTCGCGCATTGCGCTTCATCACCTGCCTGGGAACTGCCGCTCCTTCGGAGCTGATTTGAGTATACCAAAATTCGTTGACATCCAGAATCCCAAAAGACGCCACAGAGGTGACGTCTCTACCATTGAGACTCCACAGGGGTGACGTCTCTACCATTGACCATTGAGACTCCACAGGGGTGACGTCTCTACCGGTGTCTCGGTGTCTCGGTGTCTTAATCACATCTCTTTCAAAATCTCTTCTATCTCATTACGGCTGATGTTTTCGCGTTCAGCTTTGTCGTAGATTGTCAGGAGGTTGATTTCTCCTTCATCCTCGGAGACATGCAACAAATACGTAATGACACGAGCGCCATGGCTCTTGCCTCGACCTTTTGATTTTATCGCCATTCTGACTTTACGCAAACCGCATCCTAAATCAACTCCTGAATATGGATTTGATTTGAGTTCGTTTTGTAATTCCTCTAAATCTTTCTTGAAATAACTATATTTCTTAGACAATCGTTTAGCTTCTTTTGAAAAAGAATCGCTAGGAATAATTCTATAGTTCATCAATGAGTTGTTGAAGCGTTAAACCTTCGTCGCCACTTTCATGACGTCTTTTTATCTCCAAAAGACCTTCACGGATTGCATCGAGGATTTCTTGCTTTTCAATGTATTCCTTTTCGTTTTTCATAACAAGGCTTCGTAATTCGTTCTCACAAATGCCATCTTGTGGCATCACAATTAAATCTGACGTTTTCATAAAAAAATGGTTTAAAATTCACATGCAAAGATACAATGCCAAAATGCTTTTGTCAAGAAGAAAATATATAATAATTTTTAACATTTAGCTGTGAGCTACGAGCAATGAGCCGTGAGCTTTTTTTGGCCATTGACTGTTGACTGTTGGCCATTGACTTTTGACTTTTGAGACGCCACAGGGGTGACGTCTCTACCGGTGTCTCGGTGACTCGGTGTCTTATTCTCAACCCCACAAAACAATTGTTAATTTTCATTTGTTAATGGTGCATTAAAAGCAGTGTAATACATGGCATTTTCAATATTGTTAATAAATATTAATAAAAGTTTTCAACATATTGTTTTTCAATTGATAAAAGCATTATCTTTGCACCTTGCATTTTTTATAAGGTAATAATAAAAATAATAATTAATAAATAAACAGCTTATGAAGAAAAAATTTACTTTTCTAGCATTTCTATTGTGCTTGCTATGTGGCTTTAACACGTCACAAATTATGGCACAAGAAACAATTCTAATTGGAGATGATAATTGTGGCAATAACGGCTATAATCCTCCTGTTGATGTTTATGAAAACTATTATCTATCACAACAGATTTTTCCAGCTAGCGCCATTAACATTCCATCAGGTTCTGTGATTTCCAAGATTGCCTTTAAAAAACATAATGGCGGTCAACCTACAAGAGATTGGTCCATCTATATGATGAATTCTGAAGCAGGAACTTCTTTTGCAGGGGGAAATACTAAACCTGTAGCTTCTTCAGATAGGGTGTATAGCGGTAGCTTTGACATTCCTGCTGGTGATGACATTATGGTTTCTTTTGATTTAAGTACAGAATTCATCTACGAAGGCGGTGATTTGATACTTACAATTGCAGATAATACTGGTAGTGGCGGCGGAGATGTAACTTGGCATCACAATTCTATTGGAACTTCTGTAATGGGTAGTATATCTTCAGGATATACAGAGGGTTCGTATTCTTTTGCTGACCCTTATTCTTATTCATGCGACGTTTATCTCACATACATGGGCGGTATGCCAGATCCTCTCTCACTCACAGTTTCAACTGCAAAAGAAACCATCTACAGCGACCAAAACGTTCAACTTTCAGCTAATGCTGAAGGCGGTTCTGGCAATTACACATATAGCTGGTCTCCTGCAGCTGGCTTAAGCAGCTCAACAAGTGCTACCCCAACATTCACTCCTTCCGCAGCTGGCACTTATACTTTCACATGTACAGTTAGCGATGGCACAGAAACAGCAAGCGCTGACGTTACCGTAACAGTAGAAGACGCTGCTAACAAGCCTTCATATATAGCAATAGGCACAGAAACTGGCGGCAATGAAGACCTTCCTATCCAAAGATACTATAACTATAGTATTTCACAACAAATATATACAAGTACAGAAATTGGTTCAAGTAAAGACATCAATATTACTTCTATAGCATTTAAAGATATTTCTGGAGTTGAAACAACTCGTAATATAGAAATCTACATGCGTAACACTACAGCTAGCAGTTGCGAAACTAATGCTGAAATCATGAACAGCGACGAGCTTTGCTGGAATGGCAATGTTACATTTGCCGCAAACGACTGGACAACTATCACTCTCCAAACTCCTTTTGAATATGAGGTTGGCAAAAATGTATTATTATGCGTTGTAGATAAAACAGGCTCATATCTTTCCAGTCTCAATTTTGCTATATATAATTCATCTGAATATTCATTTTATCAAAGAAACGACAATTACCCTTATTCAGCAACAGGATCTGATGTCATTTCTGGACAAACAACACCACAAAAAAACTGTATCAGACTTGAGTATGAAGTTGTAACACGTCCTTTCACTCTCACAGCTTCAGCTGCAACAGAAACTATCTACGATGACGAAACCGTTCAACTTATAGCTAATGCCACTGGTGGAACAAATAACTACACATACAGTTGGTCTCCAGCAACTGGTTTAGATGATGCAACAATTGCAAATCCAACATTCACTCCTTCTGCTGCTGGAACTTATACTTTCACATGTACAGTTAGCGATGGCACAGAAACATTAACAGCTGATGTTACTGTAACAGTAGAAAAAGCTCCTACAGAAGTAGTTATTGGCTCAACAGGTGGCGACGCTTCTGTTTTACCTGGATATAATTACTACAACTATAGCATTTCACAACAAATATATACATCTAGCGAATTAGGCATTACAGATGGTTCTAAGATTAGCTCTATTTCATTTATGCCTCAAACTGTAAACCAATCCGCTAGAAATTGGTCAGTCTATTTATTTAATACAACAAAAAGCAAATTCGATTCAAACACTGATTTTGTTGCTTTATCAGAGTCTGATTGTTTATATACAGGAGATGTCTACTTTGTAGCAAACCAATGGACTACAATCGAATTTTCTAATCAATTTGTCTATGATGGTGATAACATTTTAGTTTGCGTTAAAGATAATAAAGGAAGTTATAGTTACGCTAGCAACAATAAATATTATTCAATAGCATCATCAGGAGATTTACTTTCCGTATTGAATTATAATGACAATTACGCCTACAATGTTGCTAATTTTGTTGATAGAACTCAATATAGCACAAATGGAAACAGAAGCGTTATCAAACTTGAATATCAAGAAGGTGCTCCTAAAGCTCCTAAAGCTCCAGTATTGACAGCATCTGTAGCAAGCGAGACATCAGCTTTGTTGAGCTGGAATAGCGTTAACGGTGCATTGGGTTACAGAATCTATAACGGCAGCTCTTTTGTTGCAGAAACTGAAAGCACTAGTTACACTATAACAAAATTAACAACAGGCGCACAATATTGCTACACAGTTTCAGCTTATAACGAAATAGGCGAATCTGAGTTATCTAACCAAGAATGTGTAACTCCAGAAAAAATAAGACAATATAGAATTCAAGTAAGCACATCTACTCATGTACATTATGGCAAATACCTCAATATAAATTCAAACGAATTGCCTGGCAATAGCGGTAATAACACAAACGTAAATGTAAGCGCTTACGCAGAATCTAACAACCAGATATTTACATTAGAAGATGCAGGTAGTGGAAGATATTACCTCCGTGGCGCAGATGGTTATTACATCAAATGCGGTACAAATAATCTCGGCAAAGCATGGAACGTTTATGCATACAGCACTACAGAAAAAACACCTATTTTATTCGATTACGTTGACGGTAGTAATTTCTACTTGAGAGATTCCGATAAGACGGGTGACAATTACTTCAAAGTTGAAAATGGTAATATTTTCTGTAATGCACCAAGCAGCAATACAGATGTCGTTACTTGGGTTCTCGAAGAAATCTTAGACCTTGAACCTGAAACTCCTGCTGGATTGGTTGCAACTGAAGTGTTAGACGACAGAATTACATTGTCATGGAACGCAGCTGAAAATGCTACTGGCTATAATGTCTACAAAAATGGCGAATTAGTTGCAAACGTAACAGAAACAACATACACAGTTACTGGCTTAGACGCTAATACAGAATATACTTTCTATGTAATAGCAACACGCGGATCAAATGAATCTGAAGCTTCAGGTACAATAACAGTATCAACAACAGGCCCTACTGCTCCAACAGCTGCTCCAACAGTAAGTTCAGTAGCATCAACAGGCGAAGCTGCCATCACATTGACATGGGACGAAGTTGAAAAAGCAACATACTACAACGTTTATAGAAGCGGTGTTTTAATTGCAGAAAACGTAACAGAATTAACATACACCGATAGAGACAATTTAGATTTGTTGACAAACTACTGCTACACAGTTAAAGCAGCTAATGAAATTGGCGAATCTAATGCATTTTCAAATGAAACATGCGCTCAAACATTCGACGGAATTCCAACTAAGATTATTGGTGAAGGTACATATGCATCCAACACTACAAGAATTCCAACATACACATATAACAACTTTTCTGTTTCACAACAAATCTACACCCAAGCTGAAATAGGATTAGTTGCTTGCGAAATCAGCAAGATTGCTTTCTATCAAAAAACAAGCTACAATTATACTCGTAACTTTGAAATCTACATGGTAAATACCGATAAAGAATCATTCGATGGCAATTATGATTGGGTTAACATGAGTGTATCTAATAAGGTATTCGATGGCGAATATACATTCGCAACAGGTTGGTGCGAATTTACCCTTGATAAAGATTTCTCATACGAAGGCGGAAACATCTTGTTATGCGTTATAGACAAAACTGACAATTGGACAGGTTCATCAATACAATTTGCTCAAAATCAAACTACAGGAGTCCAAGCTATCTATAAATCTGGCAACAGTGCATATGACGCATCAAACTTATATAATAATGTTAATGGTTCTAGAGCATCTCAAAACAACCAAATTAAATTAATCTACACAATTCTTCCTGATGGCGTAACAGCAACTCCTGAACAAGTAACATTTGCTAATGCTATCAGAGGTGGCAACTACTGGTCAGGAAAAGACATCTACAGCTCTGTTGAAAAGGTTTCTCTTAAAGCTAAGAACACAGCTATAACAAACATCAGCTTAGATGACAATTCATTCTTCACAATTCCAGCAAACATCGATTTGACAGCCGACCCAGTTGAATTCAATATCGGTCATAAGGCAAATCCTACAGCTGGCACCAAGATAGCAAATCTTATCGTAACACATTCAACTGGCACAACATCAGTTCCATTGTCAGCAACAGTTTACGAACCTGCAACAGCAGACGTATTTGAAAAAGCACAAACTGCAGACCTCAGCAGCGGTTCTTACTCAAACGCACCTACTTTCGCTAACTTACACGATGATTATATCCTTCCAAATGAAGTTAACGAAGGCAACACTCCAGACGCTGTTTATCAATTCGTATTGTCAGAAGACGCAATATTAGATATTAACATCACAGGAACAAATGCTGTTACAGCTCTTTATAAAGGAGACTTCAACGGCAACGGTCCTTCAAATGATAATAACTACCAATTATCTTCAACAAAATTCTTCTTCGACTTTGAAAACGGCGACTTCAGTGGCTTGACATTAAAAGACGCTGACGGTGACGGCAGAAACTGGGAAATCTATAGTGGCGGATATAATAGCAGTAACTATTGCGCTATTTCTTATTCTTATAACGATGCTTCTTATTACCCAGAAAATTACATCATTACAGATAAGAAATATTATATCACAGAAAGCTCAACATTATCATTCCAAGCAACTTCACATCAAAGCCATTCATACTTAGATGGTTATACGATTTTAGTATCTGAAAATGGAAATAACTTTGAAGAAGTAACATCTAATATAGTAGGAACTGTTGATCAATTCTCATTACAAGAAATAGACTTAAGCGCATACGCTGGCAGAGAATTGTACATTGCAATCAATCACTATACAGATGACAAATACAATCTCCGCATAGATGATTTAAGATTATCAGACGGCACAGACGATGATGCGCAATCAGACATTTATCCAGCAGGCACATATTATTTAGTAGCAGCTGCAGAAGATGCTTTCACAGTAAACATTACAAAAGAAGCTCTTCCTGCACCAGAAGCTATAACATATACATCACCAGAAAAAGACGCAAAAGACCAAGTAAACCCTGTTCTCAGCTTCGAACTCGGAAAATACACTACAGAATATCAAGTGTTGTTCGGCGAAACAAATCCTCCTGCAGTCGTTAAAGACTGGACAGCTGTAACAAAATCAGAATACATCAACTCATTCCAAACAGAAGGATTAGACGACAACAAAAAATATTACTGGCAAATCAAAGCTAGAAACAGCTCTGGCACAACAGATGGCGAAGTTCGTTCATTCACAACACCATTGAACAAGCCTACAAATGTTGTTATAAGCGACACTGAAATATTCTCAGACGAAGAAACAACAATCACATGGGAAGCTGCAGAAGGTGCCTTATATTATAATGTATATGTAAATGACGAAAAACACAATAACGCAAACATCACAGAAACATCATACGTCTTGTCAGGCTTATCACGCAGAATAGACCCTTATGATGTAACAGTGACAGCAGTACACACACTCGGCGAGTCATCACACACAGAACCTATCGACCTTAAAGTTTCAGGCAACTGCGACCTTACAATCACTGTTGTCAATACAACAGACGTAGCATTAGAAGGTGCAGAATTAAGCTTGTATGGTATCAATGAATTTGGTGAGACAGTCAACTACGGTCTATTAACAACAGACGAAAACGGTCAGGTTTCACAAAGAGTCAACCTGCTTAAATCAGGCGAATCATATTACGTCAATGTTGTTAAAGCTCCATATACAACAATAACAGACTTCGCATTAGTACCTGATTATTATATGTCAGAAAACGGCAACGTACAACTTACAGTGACAATGAACTTGCCAGCACCTGCAAACTTCCGCGCAGAAAACGACAAGATTTATGAAGGCGACGATGTTGTTTTAAATTGGGACGAAGTAGCTGGTGCAACAGCTTATAATGTCTATGTTGACGGCGTACTCAATGCTGAAGTTTCTGGAACAACACATACAATTTCAGGCTTGGAATACAACCCAACTGGCTACAATGTCACAGTCACTACAATGCTTCCAGAAGGCGAGTCAATCCACAGCGATGTCGTTAACGTTAAAGTAGGTGGCACATTCACACTTGTAATCAATGTTAAAGACAACAACGAAAATACTTTAGCAGATGCTGATGTTACAATAACATTAGAAGATTACAGTTATGAATTCGATGCTATAGGCAACTACCTCCCTACTAATTTTGCAGGCACAACAGATGCAGATGGCAAGGCAAGCTTCACAATGCCATTGTTCGACAATGTACCAGGTAATAATATTTATTATACAGTAGCTGCATCGAAGACATCATATGAAAACTCTTCTTCTTCACTTGGTCATTTCGGTTATGCAGTAGAAGGCGACGCATTCATAACAAACGGCGGCGTATATGAATTCGACTGCACATTGTCATTGGCAGCTCCAGAAAACTTCAAAGCTAATAAAGAATATTACATCGAAGGTGGCATTGCAACATTGACATGGGATGTTATCGACGCTGACAACTTACTTGGTTACAACGTCTATTATGAAGAAAGAGACGAAGAAACTTATGAACAAACATACGTTCAGTTAAACGATGAGTATATCACAAGCCACAGATTTGTAGTTGAAAACCTCGAATATGGATATCAAACATATTGCCTCACTGCGGTTTACGACTTAGGCGAATCTCCAAAAGCTTATACACAAGTACAAGTAACAGGCTACGGTTCTATCAGCGGTATTGTAACAGACGAAAGCAGCAATCCTATCAGCGGCGCAACAGTCATGATTACAGGTAAAGACCAGTTCGACGATGACCAATCATACATACTCTACACAGACGCTAACGGTAGATTCTTCAGCAATGAAATCATGCCATCTTATTGGGATGAAAGTTATCAATACTCAGCAACAGTTTCTAAAGCTGATTATTTCAACAACTACTACTCACCTATTTATGTTGAATACGGCATTGAAACAAATATTGGCACAATCGTATTACAAGCAAAACCATCTGTTGACATTACTGTAACTGCAGCATTAAGTGAAGATTATAACGGAGATGAATATGTTGACATTACATGGGGTAGCGTTGCAAATGCTGAAAGATATAATGTATATCGCAAAGATTTAAGCAACGCCCAAGTAACACAACTCAACGAATATAACATCACTTGGACAAGCTATAGTGACAATAACTGGATGTCATTACCTAACGGCGATTACCAATATGGTGTGTCAGCCTTTATGAAGAACATCTCAACAGAAAGCTTCGAAAACCTCGACACTATACCTGCAGGCTGGAAATTAGACACCGACTTGTTAGATAAGCCTTGGAGAATTTACACTAACAATGCAAGAACAGGCAGTCAGTCAATTTACAGATACGGTGAAAGCTACGACAGCGAATTTGCGAACCACATCATTATGAATCCTATCGACATGACAGAAGCCGACAATGCAACATTGAGTTTCTATTATGTTAACGAAGGCTACGGCGGTGACTGGACAAATACTTTAAGTGTTTCTGCAAGAGAATTCGGCACAAGCGATTGGAATGAAGAATTTTCAACAAATACTCAAACTTCATCATGGACAGAAGTAACATTAAACTTAAATGCTTATGCAGGCAAGAGAGTTGAAGTAAGATTCAGCGCACGTTCTAATGGCGGTAAATATGTCGCTATCGACGACATCACAGTGACATTACCTGCTAAAGAATCAAAGATCAATTGGTCTAGCATATTAGAAAAAGAAGGCATTGAATTTACAGGCAGCGGTGATTGGAACACAGCTGGCAACTGGAATACAGGCGTTGTTCCTGGTGAAAAAGACCATGTCGCTATCAGAGGCAATGCAGTTATCAATGGCGATGTCACAGTCAAGACACTCACAATCATCGAAGGCGGTTCATTGACAGTAGAAGAAGGTACACTCACAGCAACAGAGGGTATCGTAAACAACATTGCAAGTGCTTTCGTAATTGAAGAGGGTGCACAAGTAAGACAATCTAAGAATGATGTTATGGCTACATTCAATATGAACGTTGAAGCTCCAACATCATGGGATTCAGAAAACAACGAAGAAGGCTGGCAGTTCATCGCTTCTCCAATGAAGAATGTCAAGACTTCATCATTTGAAACAGACGGCACAGACTTCGACTTGTTCAAATATGACGGAGAAAAAGCAATGCAATGGGTCAACTATAAAGGCCATAACGAAGACGTGATAAGCGGTGCTACATATCTCTTCGACTTCGCTACAGGCTTCGACAGTTGGGGCGTTATCGATGCTAACGGCGACGGCTACAGCTGGGGACACATTTTAACAGATGAACTCCATAGCGAATATATGATGGGAAGACCTGAAGGTTACGATGACGCAGGCTGCTTATTCAACGAAGCTCAATGGTACGACTTAGACACTTACACACAAGTAAACGTTTCTCCAGACGATTATTTAGTAGCTCCTTATATGATGAACATCGGCAAATACTCAGCATTGAGATTCAAGATGAAAGGATATTCATCAATGACAGAAACTCCAGAAATCAGCGTATTGGTATCTTTAGAAGATAAAGCTACTGGAGAATATGTCCCAGCCGACTTCACAACAGTTGGAATTGCTCCACAAATCAATGCTGTTTGGGAAGAAGTCATCATCTCTCTTGAAGAATATGCAGGCGAAAATGTAAGAGTTGCTATTCGTCATAATGTTCAAGATTCATGGAACACAGCAGTCATAATCGACAAAGTTGAATTAGCAAACATCGCTTTCGAGACAGAATTCCAACAAGGACGCGGTTACCTCGCTTCATACGAAACAACATCCACAGTTGAATTTGCAGGCGTTCTCAGCAATGAAACAGGCTTTACATTCAACGAAGTAAATACATTCAACAAAGATGACTATTACGCAAACTTCTACTTGCTCGGCAACCCATTTGCATTCAACATGAATTGGGAAAATGTAACAGCAGAAGGCTTAGCTAGCGGTTATTCATTCGTTGCATTAGACGGAAGCTACGATTACGCAGTAGACGGCGAAATCAAAGTCGGTGACGGTTTCTTTGTAAAGGTCACAGGTGAAAATCCATCATTATCATACAGCGAAAATAACGGCATGGGAATGAGAAACAGAAGAACAGAAAAGAGCAGCTTCATCAACCTCATCGCTTCAGGCAAAGCTGGTAGCGACAACGTCATCATCAACTTTGCTGGCAATGAAGAAGAAGGCTTCGCAAAACTCGAAAACTTCAACAAAGACATCGCTGAAATCTATGTCAAAGGCGAAGGCAGACGCTACGGTATTATGAACTTCGAAAAAGACGTAGAAGAAATTGAAGTCTACTTCGACGCTAAGAGAATGGGTGAATATACAATCGAAGCTGTAGCTGAAGGCAAATTCCAAAGCGTGGTATTGGTTGACCGCAGCACTGGCGTTGAAACAGAGCTTCTCACAGATTCTTACACATTCAAGGCTCTCACAAACGACCGCCCAGACAGATTCGTAATCAGAATGAGCAATAATATCGCAAACGACAACTTCGTATATCAATCAGGCGATGAACTTATCATCAACGCAGAAGGAACTGTCGAAATCATTGATATTATGGGCCGCATAGTCTATAGCAGCAATATCGTTAACGAAAACCACAGAGTTAACACAAGCAGATTCGACAATGCAGCTTATATAGTTCGTGTATTAAATACAAATGAAATCAAGACACAGAAAGTAGTTATTTATTAATAAAAAAATGTCATGAGCCTTGCAAGCTCAAGGTTCATGACCTAAACTTTAAAAAAATACATTATGAAAAAATATATATTATCAATGGTTTTTGCAGTTGGATTCGGTATGAATCTCTGCGCACAAATAGGACAAAATAATTCAAACAAATCAGATGGTTTCTTCTCATCTAGCGGATATACAGAATACAGAGAAGACGATGTATGGGAAGGCAATATGCCGTTGTTACCAAGCACACACGGCTACCTCTCAGACTTCAGTGCAGCTCCAGAAGAACAAGCTCCAATAGGTTCAGGATTATTGCTCCTCGCCGGAATGGGACTCGGATATGCAATCAAAAAGAGAAAAAATTCATAACACAAAAAAAGACGCTTTAAGGCGTCTTTTTTTTATGCATTTATTACGGGGAATCCGTAAAGACGTCCCCCCGTGGCGTCTCCGGAAATCAGGATTATGCGGGTTTCGGGATTGGTAACGATGTCATGGAATTGTAATTTATGGAAATCCAGGATTCCGTTGGAATTTGGATTCCGTGAGACGCCACAGGGGTGACGTCTCTACAGGGGCGATTATAAAATGGCGATTGTTTTTTTATTGCGATTCCGTTATAAATATATTGTGTTTTTATAATAGGAATTTGGTAGAGACGTCACCCCCGTGGCGTCTC
>JAFOBJ010000090.1 GCA_017381865.1 Bacteroidales bacterium | reverse complement strand
CACAAACAAATTGACGAACTTACAAGCAATTACGGCGAACTCTTCGAATTCTGGTTCGATGGCGCAAATGGCGGTAACGGATATTACGGCGGAACTAACGAGTCTCGTTCTATAAACGCTAAGGAATATTACAATTATGAACGTGCTCGCGACACTATCTTAAAACGTCATCCTAATGCTATGATTTTCGGAGGCACATGTCAGACAATACGTTGGGTCGGCAATGAGCAGGGCTGGGCTGGCGACACAGACTGGTGCTTGATAAATCCTGAAATAGATGATAATCACAAATATCTCACACATGGCTCTGAAAATGGAACGCATTGGATTCCAGCGGAAGTGGATGTGTCAATTCGTCCGGGTTGGTTCTATCACGAGAGGGAAGATCATCAGGTGAAAAGTCTTGCGCAACTTACTGATATTTACTATCGTAGCGTCGGTCATAACGCAAATCTCTTGCTTAACTTCCCAATAAATCTCGACGGAAAGATTCCTGCTTTGGATTCTATAAGGGCTGTGGAATGGTATAATGTCATTTCTAATGACTTGAAAGATAACATCTTAAAAGAGGCTAAAGTGAATGTTGACAATGAAAGAGGTCGTGAGTTCAAAGCAGAAAACGTACTTGATGATGATTGGGATACTTACTGGGCAACGGAAGATGATTACAACTTCGGAACTATCTCATTTACATTCGATAATCCTGTGAAAATGAATAGGGTAGTGCTTCAGGAATATATTCCTCTCGGTCAAAGGGTAAGCGATTTTTATATGGAAGGTGAGTTAAACGGCAAATGGTTTAAAATCAATGTTTTTGATACTTTATCGACTATTGGTTACAAGCGTATCGTTCGTTTCAATACTGTTGAACTTGATAAGTTGATAATCTATTTTGAAGAAAGTCGCGGTCCTTTGTGTATCAATAATATAGAAGCATATTGCGCTCCGGTTTTGCTTACCGAGCCTGCAATTTCTCGTGATTTCGATAATTATGTTAAGATTGAATCGTCCGACAAAGACGCTGCTGTCTTTTACACTATCGACAGTTCTGAACCTAATGTGAATTCTTTGAGATATGACAGGCCTTTCATTTTCAATAAAAACAGCGTCATAAAAGCTATTTCTTACGATGTTGAATCTAATAATAAAAGTTCTGTAGCAATAAAGGAATTGGATTTGTCACACGATTTCTTTAACATTGTTGAACCAAAAGAAGGAACAAGAAAAATCATCGATGCTAATGTATATTCAACGATGTATATCAATAACAATGAGAAACTTACATTTGAATTTGATGAAGAACAATCAATCTGCGGATTTAGATATACTCCAAATCAATCTCGTGATGCTTCTCGCCACATCGTTGATTATGAATTGTATATTGACGGAAAATTGATTAAAAAAGGAACTTTTGGCAATATCAAAAACAATCCTATAGAACAAGTGGTTCGATTTGAAGAAGTTAAAGGCAAAACCGTGACATTCATTCCAACAAGAAGTACTGATGACAGCAGAAACGGCGGAATTGCTGAGTTTTCTGTTATCACAAAGTGAGATTGACAAAACCGAACTTATTTCAATAACGTTTGTTATGGAATGGGTGAATTTAATGTAATTCACTTATAATAAATGTTAAATGAAATTCAAAGTCGGTATTATGAATTATTTATTGATTTTACTACTAGTTTCGCTTGCAGTCTCGGCTCTCGGCTGGGTTTATTTCATCTATTTCTTCAGTCTGGGCTACGGTTTCGGCATTTCTGCTTTAGCTATCGCCATTGCAGTCATTTTCCGCGATGTTCTGACTATTCCGACTGCTCTTTTATGTGTGATTATGTTTATCTTCGGAATGCGTCTCGGTCTTTACCTCGCTACTCGTGAGAAGAGGTCTGCCGAATACAAGAAGATTCTCTATGGACCTGATGCAGCTAAGAAAAAGCCTCTCTTTGTCGTTATCACAGTGTGGATTTTCTGCGCGCTCTTGTATGTCGGTCAGGTAAGTCCTGTGGCTTTCTATCTCGCAAATGCAGCTGATGGTGTAGCTGTCAATGAGTTATGGGCTTGGATAGGAGCAGGTCTCATGGCATTAGGCGTCATGTTGGAATCTGTCGCTGATGTTCAGAAGACAGCCGCTAAGAAAATAAATCATAACCGTTATGTAGATACAGGTTTATACAGAATCGTTCGTTGTCCTAACTACCTCGGCGAACTTGTAATCTGGACTGGTTCTTTGGTCGTCTGCATCGGCGCATCATGCTCTGCATGGCAATGGATTATTGCTGCAATCGGTTATATTGGAATCGTTTACGTCATGTTCAGTGGTGCTCGCCGACTTGAATTAAGACAAACCGTCACATACGGCAATGACCCTGAATTTCAAGAATATATCAAGAAAACACCAATCTTACTTCCATTCGTTCCAATCTACACCTTGATTAAATATGAATGGTTGAAAGCTTAGATGAGATTATTCGCACATGGCGTCGAATTGTTCGTGTGTTCCTAATCTTCCGTTGATGACACAGACACATTCCACAACTGCCTTGACGCAAAGTTTTTCGTCAGATGCTCTGTAAATGTCTTGATAAAAAACATATCTTATTCCTTCTTTCTTGACGTTAAGTCTGCTGTAAAACTCATCGCCGCCTCTTAATGGAGTCTTGTATGTCAATGAGATACGAGCAACGACTGGGTCGATGCCTTGTTCGTGTAAGTCGGCGAATTTCACACCTCTAGATTCTATGAATTCATGGCGTGTGTGCTCTGTATAATGTTGATAATTAGCATTATTTACTATTCCTTGAGCGTCGCATTCATAGTCGCGGACTTTCATCTTCAATTCAAAAATATAGTTTTCCATCAGATTTTAATGTCTTCTTTTAAGTTAAAATATTCTTTCAAAATATCGTTTCCAATTAAATCGTCTTTCTTCGCTGAAATCAGCTGTTTTCCTTTTGAAATAAGCCAGATGTCGTCGGTGTAACGTAACAATAATTCAAGGTCGTGGGAACTGAAAATAATGGTCTTATTACGTTCTTTTGTCAGCATTTTCATCAATGAAAACAATTCAATCTTACTTGGATAATCGATGAAAGCAGTAGGCTCGTCCATAAATATAATAGGAGTGTTTTGCGCCAATGTCTTTGCTATCATCACTTTTTGTTTTTCTCCATCACTTAATGTATTGAAATATCTGTTTTTCAATTGATTTATACCAACTATATCAAGTGATTCTTGAATTATATTTTCGTCTTCTTTTTCTATCTTTCCGAAGAAATTTGTATACGGGCAGCGACCACTCGCGACCACATCATATACCTTTAAAAACATATCGTCAGGTCGCTCGGTAAGAACCAATCCTATCAACATGGCTTTCTCTTTAGCAGAATATTCTGAAAGCTCTTTTCCCATCAATTCTATGCTTCCGCCAATCGCTTTAATATGCGCAGTCAGCGTCTTGAAAAGCGTCGATTTTCCTGCGCCATTTGGCCCGATTAAAGCAATCAAACTTCCTTCTTCCAAACTCACGTTGATAGGAGGCAAGATGGCTTTGTCTTTATATCCAATATGTAAATCTTTAGTTTTTAAAACTTCCATTTTTATATCACTAAAAATCAAATATTTATCTTCTTCTTAAAATAACCCAGATTACGATAGGAGCGCCAATGAATGCTGTCACTGCGTTTATCGGAAGGTTTCCTTCAAAACCTGGCATTCTTGCAACTAAATTACACAACAGACTGACAATCATTCCTATTAACATGACAGCAGGAACTAATATTCTGTGGTCGCTGGTTTTGAAAATGAATCGTGTCAGATGCGGAATTGCTAATCCCAAGAAAGCAATCGGACCGCAATAAGCTGTCACAATCGCTGTCAAATAACCAGAAACGAGTATGACAAACAGATTGTTTATCTTTACATTAAGTCCTAAATTCTCGGCGTATAAATCTCCTAAAAGCATAATGTTCAGGTTTTTAGACATGAACAAACTTGCGAACAGTCCAAGAATTATGCTTATTGAGAAGAATGCTAATTTAGTTTTTCCTACTGCTGAAAACGAACCCATTCCCCAGATTACGAAAGCGTGGATGTCTTCTTTCATGCTAAAGAATTTCATTATGTCTGTCAAGGAACCAGCGAGATATGAAACCATCAAACCTATGATTATCAATGTGGTCATATTCCTGACACGGCTGCTAAATCCAAGTATCAGCATCAAAACTAATGTCGCTCCTAAAAACGCAGCGATGCTTACTCCGATATTCGACCATAATCCAAAAGATGATAGTGCGCTTCCGCCTAAAATGCCTGTGAATAAGATTGTTATTGCGACTCCTAATCCTGCACCGCTGCTGATTCCAAGCATCGAAGGGTCGGCGAGGGGATTCCTAAATAATGTCTGCATCAAAAGTCCTGCGACTGACAAAGCCGCTCCTGCGAAAAGGGCTGTCACGGCTTGCGGAAGTCTGTATTCAAAGACTATTGTCGATATAGTTGAATTCGTTTCTTCTCCGAAAAACACCTTGAACAAATCAGCAAAAGGAATCGTGACTGACCCCACGAATAGGTTAAGGAAAAACAATAATATTCCTAGAAATATTATTGCAATTAAAATACTGATATTTATTTTATTACGAGTCATTATTTAATCAATCTCTTGAAGTATGTTGGAACGTAATTTTCCCATTCTTCTGTTAATAATTCTGGGTGGAAATGATAGATAAAATCAGCCAATAACACATCTGGTTCGTATTGTGATTTCTCAAAATATCCACTTTCTCGCACGTTGCAAACCAACAGTTGTTTTTCCTTAAACGCTTTGAAAAGTGGATATAATTCATTTTCGTTTTTCAATCTTTCATAAGTGAATGGAACGTCGGAAGAGTTGATGACTCTCCAAAAATCAGCATTTTGAGCTTTTAAAAGAACGCTTTCTGCGTCAATGTGAAGACTTCCCGTCGATTCATTGTCTTTCCAGATATAATCGCCGCCAGCATCGGAGAAAATCTTTGCGATATAACTGTTACCTCCTGGAACATACCATTGATTTTCAAAAGGCAAATCGGAAAATACTGTTGGTTTGGCTTCAATTACAGAACATTTATAACACAAAGATTCATAACGTCTTACGACATCGTTAAACCATTGGTTTGTGACATCTTCTTTTCCGCATAAAAGTCCCACGACTTTCATCCATTCTGCGCGTCCAAGTGGATGACTTTCAAGATAATCTGGGAAAGAAACCATCGTTGCGCCACTCAATTCTTTCAAATGGGAGTAATCGACAGTAGGATATGGCGTTACTAAAATCACATCAGGTTGTAAATGAATGATTTTCTCAGTATTAACATTCGTCGACATTCCTGCGTCAATGATTTTTCCTTCGGCAACAAGTCTTAAAATTTCATTGTTTGTTGTGTAATTGCTTTCCAAAACACCTTTGACTTTGTCAATTTCGTCAAGTTTTTGAAACACAGACCATTGTGTTGAAGAGAATGCAACGACAGAATTAACAGGAGTTCGTATTATCGTTTTGTCTGTCAAATCATTAGGAATGGAAACTGTATCATTAAAAAGATAAAATTCATTTTCTGATGACAAATCTTTTATGACAAGTTTATAACCAGATTCAATTGGATAAATTTTGAAGTTTTCTGCATAGGAAACTATATTTAAGGTGTCGTTCATTTTCTCGTCCAATTTCGTTTCTTTAGAAACCGTATCGCACGAACTCATTATGTAAATGATTGAAAATAAAACGACTATAAGTTTTTTCATAATAAAATTTCTCAATACTCTTAACTCAAAAAAAATCTCGTCAAAGATAGTAAAAAAGGTATTTTACGCAGACCAAAAACTCAGAAAAAATAATTATCTTTGTACGCTTAACAAATAAAATTTTTAGAGATGGGATTTAACTTTTTTCATGCACCTAAACCAAGGACTTTCAACTATACACCTCGTTACTATGATCCTGCAAAAGAAGCTCTTGAAAAGAAAAAAGCAGCTATGGGATTAGATTCCAAGCTTACTGAAGAAGAAAAACGCAGAATGAGAATCAGAAGAGGATTTGGATATGCCCCTGAGGAAATGGAAGAAAAGAGGCAATTCGGTTTCAAAGGAATACGCAATGTCGTGTTTATCGGCTCGATAGTCCTTTTGGTGTACCTTATCTTCGGAACGCCTGTTATTGAAAACTTCATTGAAATGTTTCTTAGTTTAGGAAAATAAAAATCAACAATTTATGTCCTTCGATATAATCAAATTATTACCCGATTCAGTAGCCAATCAGATTGCAGCAGGCGAGGTTATTCAACGTCCTGCTTCTGTCGTTAAAGAATTGATGGAAAACGCATTAGACGCTGGTGCGACTCAGATTGACTTATACATTAAAGACGCAGGCAGAACCTCTATTACTGTCATTGACAACGGATGCGGAATGTCTGAAACTGACGCGCGTCTTTGTTTTGAGCGTCATGCCACTTCAAAGATTAAAAAAGCTGAAGACTTGTTCTTAATCAAGACGATGGGCTTCAGAGGCGAGGCTCTTGCTAGTATAGCCGCTGTGGCTCAAGTCGAACTGATGACACGTCGCGCTGATGATGAATTGGGAACCAAAATACTCATCGAAGGCTCTGTTGTTAAGGAACAACTACCAAAACCAATGTCTGTCGGAACCAATTTCACAGTTAAAAATCTATTTTTCAACATACCGGCTCGTCGTAACTTCTTGAAATCTAATGAAGTCGAGATGCGACATATCACTGACGAGTTCTTCCGCGTCGCAATGATGAATCCTGAAGTGTCTTTCTCTCTTTCTCATAACGAAAAAGAGATTTATCATTTGCCAAAAGGAAACCTAAAACAAAGAATAGTAGGACTTTGCGGAAAAGATTACGACAAAAAAATACTTCCAGTACAACAAGAGACTGAAACAGCCACAATAAATGGCTTTATAGTGAAGCCTGAATTTTTAAGAAAGACAAGAGGCGAACAGTATTTCTTTGTAAATAAGCGTTTTATAAAACATGCTTATCTGCATCATGCGATAGAAAATGCTTATCAGGAACTTATTCCAAAAGATTGTTTTCCTGGTTATTTTATTGATATTGAAATAGATCCAAAAGAAATTGATATCAATATCCATCCAACAAAGACTGAAGTCAATTTCCAAGATGTTAAATTAGTCTATGCGATACTTCATTCAGCTGTGCGTAAAGCTATAGGACAGAATAACTTAGCACCGATGTTGGACTTCGATGTGACCCCAGATTTAGGTTTTGATTTAGGCGAGGCAAGCAGAATGGATAGACCTGTGGTTGAACCAAATATCGACTTCAATCCAAGTTTCAATCCTTTCAAGTCGCAGCCTCAAACTCGCCACTCTTCTGGAAATTGGAAAATATTATACGAAGATAATAACGATACTGTTGCAAGTAACATCAATAAAATCAGCAACTTCGATGATGTTAACGTAGCAACTGTCGTTGATAATAAAAACCTTTATATTCAGTTGCAACAATCGTATATCGTAACAACTATGAAATCGGGACTTCTTATTGTAGACCAACATCTTGCGCACATGAGAGTGCTTTATGAAAAGTATCTCCGTGAGATGGAAAACAATATCGAGTCGTCGGCTTCTCAACAGGAATTATTCCCTCAACATATTACATTGGGAGCCAATGATGCTTCATTATTGAAAGAGATAATGCCTGATTTAGAGAAGATTGGCTTCAGAATCCAGCAGATGAACGCAACAACATTCATCATTAATGGAACACCAGCCGACAGCAAAAACAACGACGCTGTCGCTCTTCTCGAAAAGATTTTGGATATGTATAAAACAAATATCGTTGATTTGAAGTTAGATAAGAAACTTAATCTTGCACGTTCCTTGGCGTCGCAATTGGCAATAAAATCGGGTCAGTCGTTGAATCCTATTGAAATGCAGGACCTTATCGACCGTCTGTTTGCATGCGCTGTCGCTGAAGTTTCTCCAGATGGCAAGAAAATATATACAATATTGAATGTTAATGAATTAAAAACACGACTAAACTAATTATGAGTGATTTCAGACCAAGCGGTTTTGCTGTTTTACCAACAGTTGTTAAAAACCTTTTGATAATTAACGTCTTATTTTTCTTAGCCACGATGGCTGCCGATGTCGTTTTTCGCATCGACCTTAAAGATTATTTAGGCTTACATTATATCGGAGCTTCTGATTTTCAGCCATATCAACTTGTGACTTACATGTTTATGCATGGTGACTTCGGTCACTTGTTCTTTAATATGTTTGCGCTGTGGATGTTCGGTAACACTCTTGAAAACATCTGGGGACCAAACAGATTCTTACTTTTCTACTTCGCATGCGGAATAGGAGCGGGACTCGTTCAAGAATTGGTGCAATACATTCAATATGCAACGACATTACAAGGTTATGCGAATGTCAATATGGGCGGACATATAATTCCTATGAGTCAGTATCTCAATCTGTTGACAACAGTAGGCGCTTCTGGAGCGGTCTACGGAATCTTGCTCGCATTCGGTATGATGTTCCCAAATTCAACATTATACATATACTTCGCGATTCCTATTAAAGCCAAGTGGTTCGTATTGCTTTACGGTATAATAGAACTTTTCGCAGGCTTCAGCGCAGTTGATAATGTTGCACATTTCGCACACCTCGGTGGCATGCTGTTCGGCTTGATTTTGATTCTTTATTGGAAAAAGAAAGGAAACCTTTATTGATTATGAGACCTTTTCAAAATAACATATTAGACGCTTTAAAAAGCTTTTTCTTGCAAAAGAATATGCTATCTCGTCTTATGTTAATAAATATTGTGATTTGGCTTATATGCTTGTTTATTAGCGTATTTACATGGCTTTTTAACATCAGCGACATTTCTTTTGTAACGAAGTTGTTCGCTGTGCCATCCGATATTTCAGCATTAGCAGAAAAACCTTGGAGCGTATTTACATATATGTTCCTCCAAGAACAGTTCGGTCACTTGTTTTTCAATATGTTAATGCTTTATTACGGCGGAAAGATATTCCTTCAATATTTCTCAGAAAAGCAGTTATTGTTGACATACATCTTCGGAGGATTGTTCGGAGCTTTGTTTTTCATATTGGCTTTCAATGCGTTTCCTGTCTTTGAAGACATGAAAGGTCACGCTTTCGCATTAGGCTCCTCCGCATCAGTATTGTCGATTTTAATAGCAGCAGCTACTTATCGTCCAGATTACACTTTAAATCTGTTTTTATTAGGACAAGTCAAGATGAAATGGGTCGCTATCGTATTCGTTGTCATCGACTTTTTAAGCATAACAAAAGGAAACTCAGGCGGTCACATCGCACATCTCGGCGGCGCATTATGGGGATTTTTATACGCCTTTATGTTAAAAAGTGACTTTGATATCTATAAAATTTTTAAGAAAAAAGCTAAAATCAGAGTCAAGACAGTGAACTCTGAAAATTATCATAGAAGACCAAAGACCGACGAGCAATATAATGCAGAACGTGCTCAGGAACAAGAAGATGTAGACAGAATACTTGAGAAAATAGCTAAAAACGGATATTCAAGTTTAAGCGATAAGGAAAAGGAATTTTTATTCAGACAAAGCAAGAAGTGATGGCGGAGAAGAAGGAAAGGAGAAATACATTTTTACAAGGCTTTGGAAAGGCGACAATAGGAATCTGCGGAATTGTGGCATTATTGTCATCTTTCCTGTGTTCTGTATGTCCGCTAATCAATCCTTCAACATTCGTTTGGACAGCATTCTTCGGACTTGCTTTCTGGATGATATTTTTTGCTAATATCATAATTCTCATCATCTTAATCTTTTTAAAATCAAGAAGGACGCTGCTAATTCCAATTGTCGCTTTGTTATTCTCAATCCCTGGAATTATCAAATCATATTCTTTCGGTGAAAGTAAAAATGACATTGATTCTATAACTGTGATGACATATAATGTATGTGTGTTCAGAGATTATAAAGTCAAGGAACGCAGTGTTTCTGATGTTAAAAAATCTTTAGTAAAACTTGTGAAAGAACAAAATCCTGATGTTTTATGTCTGCAAGAATCGGGAAAATGGCGAAATAACAAAGCATTGGAATTTTCCCAAACAATTGGTTATAAATACTATAGCGTTAATGAAACAAATGGTAACAGTTATTTTTCCAAATATCCGATAGAAAATATCAATACATTTAACGATGAGAGATTAAGCAAATATATTGACATAAAAAAAATTAAGATAAATAAAGAAGATTCCTTTTATTTAGTCAATTGCCATTTCAACTCTTTCGGAATTTCAAAAGAAGAAATAGAATACATCAACGATACGAAAAACATTGTCAAAGACAAGGAAACTTATGGTAAATCAGTGATTTCCAAGTTGACAAGAGGTTTTAAATTAAGAACAAAAACCACTGAACTTTTAATAGAAAAACTACCAAAAGACGATTTGCCGCTTATTATTTGCGGCGATTTCAACGACACTCCGATGTCGTACACATATAATCAGATGTTAAAGGCAGGTTTGAAAGACGCATTTATCACCGCTTCAAAGGGAATTGGCAAGACATATTGCGGACGATTGCCTTTGTTAAGAATAGATTATTTCTGGTATAATGACAATATTGAAATCGTTGATTATAATAGAATTAAACAAACGACATCAGATCATTATCCATTGTTAATAAGTTTTAACATTAAAGAAGCAGAAGAGTTAGGAGAGGAGCAATGAATTTCAAGTTAGCATCGAATTTCAAGCCAACTGGCGACCAACCGCGAGCCATAGAGCAACTTAAACAAGGAATACTGAATGGCGAGCGGTATCAGACACTTTTGGGTGTGACAGGCTCTGGAAAGACATTCACAATAGCGAATATGCTTAAAGAAGTGAATCGTCCAGCCTTGATACTCAGTCACAACAAGACTCTGGCAGCGCAGCTCTACAGCGAATTCAAACAGTTCTTCCCAGAAAACGCAGTCGAATATTTCGTTTCTTATTACGACTACTATCAGCCGGAAGCCTTTATACCTCAGACAAATACATATATCGAGAAAGACCTTTCGATAAATGATGAGATAGAGAAACTACGTCTCAGTGCTACCACATCATTACTTTCGGGTCGTAGAGATATTATCGTAGTATCTTCTGTTTCATGTATTTACGGTATTGGTAATCCTGATGACTTCGGCAAGAACGTAATCTATATAGAAGTAGGAAAACAGATTCTCAGAGATGATCTGTTAAGACATCTCTCTGATTCTCTGTATAGTCGCAACGACATTGAATTCACGCACGGTAAATTTAGAGTCAAAGGCGACACTGTCGATGTTTTCCCTGCTTATTCTGATATTGCATACAGAATCATATTTTGGGACGACGAAATCGAGGAAATCGAGTCGTTTGATCCAGTCAACGGCACTCGTATTGAAGCACTTTCGAGTCTGACATTATTCCCTGCTAATATCTTCGTCACATCGAAAGACAAGATAAAATCAGCTACCAACGACATCCAACTCGATATGTTCAAGCAAGTTGAATATTACAAAGAGATTGGTAAGTTTGAAGAAGCGAAACGCCTTGAAGACCGTGTCTGCTATGATATTGAGATGATTAGAGAACTCGGATATTGCAGCGGCATTGAGAATTACTCACGTTACTTCGACGGTCGCGAGCCTGGAACACGACCTTTCTGTCTGATTGACTATTTCCCAGATGACTTCATCACTATCATTGATGAAAGCCATGTCACCGTTCCGCAGATTCGCGCTATGTATGGCGGCGACAGGTCCAGGAAGCAGACTTTGGTGGAATACGGATTCCGTCTGCCATCAGCATTGGATAACAGACCACTTAAATTCGATGAGTTTGAATCACTTACAGGACAGACAGTCTATGTAAGCGCGACTCCAGCGGATTACGAATTGCAAAAGACAGAAGGCATTTATGTGGAACAGCTTATCCGTCCAACAGGATTGTTAGACCCAATAATTGAAGTGCGTCCTTGCAAAAATCAAGTCGATGACCTTATAAACGAAATCCATAGGGTAGTGGAAGGCGGACAAAGAGTCCTGGTGACGACGCTTACAAAAAGAATGGCTGAAGAGTTGACACGTTATCTTAACAATTTGAATATCAATACAAGATATATTCACTCAGATGTCGACACATTAGAAAGAATAGAGATAATGACAGGTTTGAGAAGCGGTATCTTCGATGTCTTGGTTGGAGTCAACTTACTCCGTGAAGGTTTAGATTTACCTGAAGTTCAGCTCGTTGCGATTATGGATGCCGACAAAGAAGGTTTCTTGAGGTCAGAACGTTCCTTGACACAGACAGCAGGACGTGCCGCTCGTAATGCCGACAGTTTAGTCATTATGTATGCCGATAAAATCACAGATTCAATGCGCAAGACCATTGATGAAACTGCGCGCAGAAGAGAGATTCAGATGGCATATAACATCGAACACGGAATCACGCCGAAGACAATCATCAAGGCGATTGACACTTCAATGAGCAAGACACTCGCAAAACAAGGAAAGGATTATCCAATCTTCGACGACAATGTCAAATCAGTCGCTGAAGAGACACCTATTAATTATAAGTCAGAAAAAGACATCAAGAAAGCGATTCTCGAAGCCAAGAAAGAAATGGAAAAGGCTGTCAAGAACCTTGACTTCATGGAAGCTGCGAAGTACAGAGATTTGATTATTGCTTTGGAGGAGAGGATTTGAGAGCTAAGAGCTAAGAACTAAGAGCTAAGAACTAAGAACTAAGGCTTTTGACTATTGACTATTGACTATTGACTTATAAACTCATAGACTTATAAACTCATAGACTTATAGACTCATAGACTCATAGACTTATTTAGACAACTTTCAACAAAAGTGGGGATTTTGCTGACAAATTTCAGTATTTTTTCTCTATTATAAAATTAACATTCCCTTTAACTTATTAAATATGCCCGTTAACTTTTTTGTTAATGACTTTTAACTATAATAGTTTGTACATTTGCTCAAAATTGGTTGGTTGTTTTAGGATCAAACAATGCTGATATTGCAAATTTGTTTTTTTGTTGTTTTTGGTTTGTTTCATATCAGCGCTTTTCAAAATTTGAGAAAAATGTTTGACCAAAGAAAAAGAGTCGGTTTAGGCCGACTTTTTTTGTTATATCCGTTTACTTACTCATATTTGCCGAAAACTTGTTTTCTTCATATCGTCGGTATCAGATGAGATTACCTTTGCATCGGTTTTATTAATAATTGTGACGTAACATTCTGCACTCCCAATGCAGAAACGTTTTTCATCAGCCCTTGAGAATGAATCGCTTTTTTGTTGTTTTTTTTCGATTCGATAAGATTCTCGAGGGCTCTTTTTTTGAACTAAGAGCTAAGAACTAAGAACTAAGGCTGTTGGCTTTTGACTGTTGAACTGCTCTGAAGGGGCGAGACAAATATAATTATTAGTTAGGAATTAGGAGTTAGGAGTTGTAGAGACGTCACTCCTGTGGCGTCTCAACGGTTTTTTGGGGTTTAACGGAATTCTGGATTTCTGGGATTTTGCTTGGTTCTAATCGCCGCCAATGCGTTAGGGATTGGAGCGGCATCCTTTGCGAGCAATTCGGGAACGAAGTTCGGGGACGGGGACGAGGTCATATTTGATTTTAGGAGCGAGACGGAAGCTTAGCGAGCAAAGATAGAGCGGAAAGCCCGACGGCGATAGCCGGAACGCCCAGAAAACAATTCATAATTCATAATGCATAATTCATAATTAAATATATGTCGTTGATGCTCTAATAATTTCAAAAAACTGTTGTTTAATATCTTCAAAAAATCAAATAAAAATTATGATTAGTAAAAATTATTACTATTTTTGTGTTCGAAAAAACGAGTAATTATGAAAATTTTAATGACACTATGTAATGCGAACGCGGAAGTCATGACTTCATTCGCGACTCCGGAAGCTTGGAGCTGGTTACTCCAATTCTGTATCATTGCAATCGGATTATTAGCAGGTAACATTTTAAGAAGAAAAGTTCCATTTTTAAGAAAATCACTCATACCTTCAGCCTTGTTAGGCGGCGCATTGTTGCTCTGCCTTAAAGCCATACCAGGAATGAAGGAAAATATTGTGGACAAACAGGCGATGGAAATCATCACATACCACGCACTTGGCTTAGGTTTTGTGGCACTCGCATTGAAAAACAATAAGATAGAATCAAAATCCTCAACGATGACCGTCATCGAAACCGGCACACTCACAGCAAGTACATATTTAATTCAAGCCATCGTCGGTTTAGGAGCTACAATCCTTCTTTACCATTTCGGAAAAGTCATTTTCTACGCCAGTGGTCTCTTATTACCAATGGGTTATGGACAAGGCCCTGGACAAGCTCTCAACTTCGGTACGATATATCACGGACAGGCACATCTTCAAGGCATCGACTTCGCAGGCGCCGACTTCGGTCTCTCAATAGCAGCGATAGGATTTATCGTGGGTAGCGTAATCGGTGTTATTTACCTCAACGTCTTGCGTAGAAAAGGCATCATCTCGGTGCAAGAAATGGAAGAACGCCAGATAAATACATTAGACGACTATCAAAGCGAGGACGAGATTCCAGACAGCGAATCAATAGATAAATTCTCAATCCAGATATGCTTGGTATTGTTTGTTTACTTCTTGGTTTATCTCTTCGTCAACTCAATCCAAAAGATGGACCTCGGCGACTTCGGTACAAACACCTTGAAACCAATGTTATGGGGATTTAACTTCTTGTTCGGAACATTGTTCGGCGTTATCGCAAAAGCTTTGATTAGCAAGTTCAAGAAAGTTAAATTGATGAGCCGCGAATACACCAACAACTACCTCCTCAACCGTATCAGCGGATTCTGCTTCGACGTTATGATTGTCGCCGGCACAGCAGCTATCAGCTTCAACGACTTGAGAGAATTCATCTTCCCATTGATATTAGTATGCGTCTTAGGTGCGATAGCAACATTCATCTATTTGAAAGCCGCTGCAAAACACTTATATCCAACATACGTCAACGAAGGATTCCTCAGCATGTTCGGCATGTTGACAGGTACAGCAAGTAACGGTATGATTTTGTTGCGCGAAATAGACCCTAAATTCGAGACACCAGCTGCTAACAACTTGGTTTTACAGACATTCCCAGCTATCATACTCGGATTCCCAATCATGCTCATCTTAGGATACGCACCACAGTCATTCAAAGCAAGCGTCATCACTTTGATTGTTGTAACAGTCTTATTCCTCATCATGGCAGGATTTATCTTCAGGAAGAAGATTTTTAAGAGAAGGAAGAAATAAGCAATGGGCTATGAGCAGTGAGCTACGAGCCTTTTCATAAATAGTTAAAAAAGAACGATAAATTAAGTTTATCGTTCTTTTTTTGTTAAAGCTGCTGTGAGTGTGACACGCCCTTGTACTCCGCGAGATACTTGCGATACGTGGAGCTGCGTCTCTCAAATAATTTCATCGTTTTTGAGACGCAGCAATGATATGGTGAAAAAAGGATTATGATTTGTTGTATTTCATTTCTTCAACCATATCATTGATACGTCTCTACCGTGTGATGGTAGGATAATATTCATCATCTTTCCAATTGATGACATTGTTTTTAATATAATTATCAATGTTGTTAAATTCATTATAATCTCTTATTATTCTGTCGTGAAATCTTGTTTGCCATGCAAAATGAATGTCGTTTTTCAATGCATATCTTGTGATAGAAGATTTGTATTTTGACAAGACAAGAGACATGCGACCACGTTTTTTACCTATCATGCTCATCTTTTCATTTATATCAGTGTCATCTCTTATTATGTCATTATTGTTATTGATACATTTTGTACAGACCACGCTAATGATTAAATGTACATGATTTGGCATTACAATATGAGATAATATCTGTGCGTCATCATATAAAGCATTGATTTTATCAACATAAGAGTCTGCAAAAAGACCTATTTCAGACAATGTCATTTTACCGTCGTGAATCTCTCCGAAAAAATATTCTCTATTTTTGGTACATATTGTAATGAAATAGTATCCATGATTATAATCATGCCAATAAGCCCTTGCAGAAGGAATCCTATATTTGTTTTTAAAAAGGTCATCATTCATAAATTTAATTTTGGTTTGTTCTTAATGTAGAGACGTATCAAAATTCGCAGAATTTTGCTGCGTCTCAAAGAATTTGATATTGTCCCATTGTAGAGACGTATAAATTACACCTAAAAAATAACAATATGTAATTGCTGCGTCTCTCAATAAATTCATTGTTTTTGAGACGCAGCAATGATATAGTTAAAAAAGGATTATGATTTGTTATATTTCATTTCTGCAACCATATCATTGATACGTCTCTACCTTGGTTCCACAAAACTACAACCGTCTCATCCTTTTGTCAAGCGTTTGCAAAGGAAATATTTCGCTTTAAACAATTTTTAACATAAAATCAGTGAAATATTAAGAAATGATGCTAATGTTTATTAAGATTGAATGTAGAGCCGTATCAAAATTCGCAGAATTTTGCTGCGTCTCAAAGAATTTGATATTGTCCCATTGTAGAGACGTATCAATTACACCTAAAAAGTAAACAATACGTAATTGCTGCGTCTCAAAGAATTTGATATTGTCCTATTGTAGAGACGTATCAATTACACCTAAAAAATAAACAATATGTAATTGCTGCGTCTCTCAAATAATTTCATTGTTTCTGAGACGCTGCAATGTGTGTTTATATGCAGGAAACATTGATACGTCTCTACAGGTTTGTTACCTTTTTTATTTGACCAAAAAAATCTTCTCCCTTTTGTCTTTTGTCTTTACCCTTTTCTTATCTTTGCCATTCAAGAATTATAAACACAAAAAATCATTAACACTAAAAAACAGAAATATCTTAAACTGACATATTATTATTAATCATAGCGTTTGCTATTTGTTCGGTAATGCCCTGAAACCTGAGAAATTTTAGAAAGTAAAAACCGTGAACAAGTTGCGAATGTCTGCGCTTATAGCGTGGGCATAACTTGTCTGGTTTTTACGGGCAGTTCTCAGGGCCTCAGGACGTGGACAAGATTATCGCCCACGTTTTTTTTGTGCTCTGCAGAAAAGCCCGTTTTGCCAAATAAGTAGCCGCTCACAAAACGAAAGCGTATGAGTACCAAGTTCTTCAACAACGAACTTGGCAATACACTTTTCGATAAATTGAAAGGTATTGCCAGCGGTATGTCGTCCTTCCATAGTTTCTTGGCCGTAGTAGGTTTCTTCCGCTCGTCGGGTTACTTCAAGCTACGCAGAGAATTAGGCGACATCTCCGAGATAAAAATCCTCGTGGGTATCAATATTGACGACATCTTCCGCAAACACAACAAAGCCTTGGCGATGCTGTCAAACTCCGAGAAAGCCAAGGAAATATATAACAGCGGTTTCAAAGACGACATCGTCAACGCTCATTATTCCCCAGAAGTAGAGCAGGGGATACTGCAGATGTGCGACGACCTCATGGCAGGACGACTGCAGATGCGCATACATGCCACGAAAAACCTACACGCCAAATTCTACCTCTGTCTCCCCAAAGAACATAACGAACACAGCGACGGCTGGGTCATAATGGGTTCTTCAAACATTTCCGACTCTGGATTAGGAACGAGACAAACACCTCGCTACGAACTCAACGTGGCGATGAAAGACTACGACGACGTGAAATATTGCTCCGACGAATTCTGGAAGCTCTGGAACGAAAGCGTACAGATAACTATCGAAGACATTGAGAAATACAAAAAGAACACCTATCTCGACTATCAGCCAACGCCTTACGAAATCTATATCAAAGTGCTCATCGACACCTTCGGCGACCAGGTGGAAGACGACTTCTCCATGACGCTGCCTGAAGGAGTGATGGATTTGAAATACCAGAAAGACGCCGTCATACAAGGCTATCAGATGCTTATGCAACACAACGGGCTGTTCCTCGCCGATGTCGTAGGTCTCGGAAAGACCATGATAGCCACTATGATTGCAAAACGATTCATAGAAGAAAACGGCAGAAACACCAACATACTCGTCGTATATCCGCCTGCGCTAAACGAGACATGGAAAAATGAATTCAAACGATTTGGCATTAAGAAATACGCACAATTCGTCTCCAACGGAAGTCTCTACAAAATACTCGAAGGAAGAGACCAATATAAAAGCAAGGAAGAATTCGACCTCATCATAGTCGATGAAGCTCATGGCTTCAGAAGTGACAGCTCTGGCAAATACGACGAACTGCAAAAAATATGTAAATCACAATGCCGTAAAGACGCAAAATCTTGCGTCTCCACAAAGAAGGTTATGCTCCTTTCAGCAACGCCTCTCAACAACAAACCAGACGACCTTCAGAATCTGCTGCTGCTCTTTCAAAACAGTCAAAACTGTACCATCGACGGAATACCTAATCTCAAAGCATTCTTTTCTCCTCTAATCCAGCAATATAAGAAACTCATGCAAGAGCGTGACAAAAGAGATGTCACCAATGATGTCGATAAGATTTACGCGCAGGTAAGAAATAAAATCATCGATAAGGTCACGATTAGAAGAACACGTCATAATATCATGAATGACGAAGATTATAAGAAAGACATTAAAAAACAAGGCCTTAAATTTCCAAACATACTGCCGTCTAATCAGCTGATTTATCAGATGGATGCCGATACGAGCCAACGTTTCTACGAGACATTGAAACAACTCACCGACGGAAAGTCAGAAAGCAACCCCGATGGCAAAGGCCTCGACTACGCTCGTTATCGCGCCATAGAATTTCTGAAACCAGAATATCAAGGCAAATATAAAAACGCCGAACATATTGCTCAGACACTCGCTGGAATCTATCGCGTTCACATGGTGAAACGCCTGGAAAGCAGTTTCTACGCATTCAAGAAATCACTCGCCACACTTCTCCGCATCACCAACGATATGATTAAGATGTTTG
>JAFOBJ010000089.1 GCA_017381865.1 Bacteroidales bacterium | reverse complement strand
TTACACTCTTCTTATGCAAGGTATATGACGAGACTACTACAGATGATGGTGAAGAATTAAGATTCCAATGGCTTGAAGGCAGAGACAATCATGTAGATTTCCAACTTCGCTTAACAGACCTTTATAGCAAAGGTATGAAGAAGTTCTTAGATAGAACTGTTAGCGACTTTAATGACGATGATTTTAATAAGCGGTGTGCAAGTCTCACAGCAGAAACAAAAGAGTTTCTGCGCAAGGAGGTAAACAAACTCCGTCTTGAAAAGAATAACGAGTTTGCGATTAAGGAAGTGTATGATAGTGCCTCTTTTGAAGAAAATGCAAAAGTAGTAAAAGAGGTTGTAGAGTTAATTCAGGGATATAGAATCCGATACAACAAGAGACAACAGTATTTGTCAGACTTCTTTGAATTGTTACTTACTACTGGCCTCAAACAAGAGGCTGGACAATATTTCACACCCGTACCGATCGCACAATTTATCATAAAGAGTCTTCCTTTGGATTCTATTATGGCAGAGAAACTCTCTCGCAAGGATGGTGAGATACTGCCATATATGATTGACTATGCAGCAGGTAGTGGTCACTTTATCACAGAGTTCATGCATGAAATTCAGGATATCATAAACGATTGTGATACTTCTAAATATATTGAGGAAACAAGAAAGCACCTTGTCAATTGGCAGAATTGCCATTTTGATTGGGCTACAGACTACGTGTATGGTATTGAAAAGGATTATCGACTTGTAAAAGTTGGTAAGGTAGGTTGTTATTTGCACGGTGACGGTTTGGCTAATGTTATCCTCAGTGATGGACTTGCTAATTTCTGCAATAACAAAGAATACAAGGGCAAACTACGCAAGCAGACTAATGATGGTCAAAAGGACAATCAGCAGTTCGACATTGTATTGAGTAATCCTCCATATTCTGTTTCATCATTCCGCCAGACAACTCGTGACTATTATACAGAGCAAGATTTTGAGTTGTATAATTCATTGACTGATAATAGTTCTGAAATAGAGTGTCTGTTCGTTGAGCGTACAAAACAGTTGCTTAAGGATGGTGGTATCGCAGGAGTTATTCTTCCAAGTTCAATATTGAGCAACTCGGGTATCTATACAAAGGCTCGTGAGATTATATTGCAATACTTTGATATTGTCTCAATAGCAGAGTTGGGCAGTAATACATTTATGGCAACCAATACAAACACTGTTGTATTGTTCTTACGCCGTAGAGATAATTATTTTGCAACTAATACAAAGGTTGCAGTTGATACTTATTTCCGCACATTAAATGATGTTACTATCAACGGTATAGAAACTCCGGCCTCAAAATATGTATCACATGTTTGGGAGGGTCTTGATTATGCAGACTATGTTACATTGTTACAAAAATCGCCCAATGACAAGGTTAAGGCACACGAAATATATGCAGAGTATAAAAAGAAAATCTCTGCAAAGAGTGAAGCCAAGTTACATGAGACCATCTTAAATATAGAGGCTGAAAAGCTTTTGTACTTTGTTTTGGCATATCCCCAAAATGTCGTTATCGTAAAGAGCGGAGAAAAGGATATTGAGAAGCGTTTCTTGGGTTATGAGTTTTCTAACCGCAGAGGAAATGAGGGTATTCATGCTATACAGAAAGGCAAGAACATTGATGAGTGCACCAAACTCTTTGATGCTAATAGATATGACAATCCAGAAAAGGCAAGTACTTATGTGTATAGAGCTTTTAAAGGTGACAACACTTCATCAATAGTAGAAAGTATGCTACAGCATATCTCTCGTGTACCATTGATTGATATGCTCACTTTTGATAGGGAAACGTTTGAAAAGAATATTTCGCTAAATGCAAAAAAAAAAGTAGAGTTTAATACTAAGTGGACACTTCTAACTATCGATTCTATAACAGAGTCAATAGAAAGCGGGTCAAGACCAAAAGGAGGTGTTCAAAGTAATCTCAAAGGAATTCTTTCTTTAGGAGGTGAACATATTGATAATAATTCTGGATATATTAATTTGTCTTCTCCGAAATTTGTGGATGAAATATTCTTCAATAATTCTAAGACTGGAATTATTAAGGATAATGATATTTTATTGTGTAAAGATGGAGCATTAACTGGTAAAGTTGCTTTGGTTAGGAATGAATTTGGAAATCAAAAAGCAATGGTTAATGAGCATATTTACATTTTGCGATGTAACAATACAATAACACAAAAGTATCTATTCGTTGTACTTCATAGTAACAAAGGACAAATTATTATTAAAGATAAAGTAACAGGAGCGGCTCAAGGAGGATTAAATTTGACGAATTTAAAATCCATAAAATTACCATTACCTCCTATTGATGTTCAGAAGCAGATTGTTGAGGAAATTGGCAAGGTTGAGAAGTCTAATAGTGATGCTAAGTATTTAATTGACAAGAATCTTTCAGATATTAGGACAATTATAGATGGTTTAGACTCTACCGTAAGTATAAAAGAGTGTTTTGATATAAATACTCTAACACTAAATCCTACATCTTGTTGGAAAGACGAGTTCTTTACATATGTAGATATTGATTCTGTAGGCAAAGGTGATGGTAGCATATCTTTTGACAAAAAGATATTAGGCAAAGATGCTCCATCCAGAGCAAGGCGAGTTGCAGAAGATAGAACAGTGGTAGTATCTACGGTTCGCCCTTATCTTAAAGGTTTTGCATATATAGATAGTGTTCCAGAGAAAACTATTTTCTCAACGGGTTTTGCTTTGCTGAAGTCTAAGAATGAGGAGAATTATATATCCAAGTTGTTGTACTACTTGTTTATGTTCTCCGATAACTTAATGAAGCAAATGGAAACAGCTATGCCAAAAGCCGCTTATCCAAGTATAAACAAGGAGGATATCGACAACTTCAAGATTCCATTATTGACTATAGATGAACAAAAACACATCGTGGACCAGATAGAAGCATTGGAATCAGAAATTACCAAAGCTCGCACTTTGATAGAAAATGCAGCGAATGAGAAACAAGCGATACTTGATAAATATTTATAATTATGGAAACAGTAAATACTATACAGGAAACATATAATATTTGGAGTTGGTTGTTGCCACTTATCAGTGGAGCCGTAGGTGCCTTAATAGGTACTTATGGAGGTTCTTATTTCTTGCATTGGAAGCAAGAAAAGAAAATCAAAAATGTACGATCAATGGCCATTAAAGCATTGAACATTTTTAAGGAATATGCTCAACAAAAGAAAAGTTATGCGGATACAGCTAATGAATTTAACACAAAGCTTAATGTCTCAGAAAAAAGAGCTGTTGTTGTAGCATTACACAAACTTGGAATTCCATTTGAAGCTCCAACCAAAGATACTTTTGATATTAAAAACATAAGATTAAAGGATATTGCTATAGATAAGGATGAAATTTTCGCAATGATTGTTCAAGTTGATAAAGGTAATTGCGATACACTCTTCTTTACTGATATTGAATCGTATTTCACTACAAACCTTAGACTTAATGCAGTTAGAAATGTAGGCAAGAAATATGTGGAGGAAGTCCATTCAAAGAGTTGGGTTGAGAAAGAAAAACCAAATACGATTGTGAATCCAGTAGATTGGTATAAACAATTTACTCCAGGAGAGTTTCAAACGATATTAGTGTTGAGAACACAATTAGCGAACACGGAATATTTTTCTCAAAACGGACGAGCTGATTCGAATAAGATAAAGGATCTAATTAGAGAAATTGAAATTGGATTGTGGGATAATTATCTATTCTATGATTATGAGTCTTTTACAAATATTCAAGCACAGCATAATTTAGCGAATGTCGTGCAAAATATGATTATGCTGAATCAGCAGCAAGTAAATGTACAAAATACTCAAGCAGGGGTCTCTGAGAACAACTCTAACAAGTAATGGTGACTCGCCATTACTTGTTAGAGTTTTATGACTCTGTTTTTCTTTGGCTCGCTTAATATTGAAAAAGAAGCTTTATTGTGTATCCGTGATAGTAAAAGAATTGATAAAAATATTTTGAAACTAGTTGACGAGTATATAAAAGAATTAAACTTTATAAAATGAATCCACTTTTAAAAGTCAATAATCTTCGAATCTCTTTCTGCCGTGATAGTCAGTGGCAGGAAGCGGTTCATGGTATCGACTTTGAAGTGTTTGAGGGCAAGACTCTCGGTATCGTCGGCGAGTCGGGTTCGGGAAAATCAGTAAGCAACCTTGCTGTGATGCAGCTTCTCGACAGACGTAAGTCCAAAATTGAATCCGATTCCATCTTATTAGAAAATAAAGATATTTCACATTATAACGACGACCAGATGTCGGAAATTCGCGGCAGACATATTGCGATGATTTTCCAAGAACCGATGACGTCCTTGAATCCTGTTTATAAATGTGGATTCCAGGTTTTAGAAGCCTGTAGAGACGTCACTCCTGTGGCGTCTCAGGGAATTCAGGAATTCAGGAATTCAGGAATTCAGGAGAAAAGTCGCAAAAATGACTTGGAGTCTAAGAGAAAAGTTCTAGAACTTTTCGAAAAGGTGAAGCTGCCAAATCCAGAGATTATTTTCGATAAATATCCTCACGAGCTTTCTGGCGGTCAGAAACAGAGAGTGATGATTGCTATGGCTCTCATTTCAAATCCAAAAGTCCTCATCGCTGATGAGCCAACGACGGCTCTCGATGTCACGGTGCAGAAAGAGATTTTGAAACTTCTCAAAGAACTTCAGCGTGAGAACGGAATGGGAATGATTTTCATCACTCATGACCTCGGCGTGGTTTCTGAAATAGCCGATGATGTTATCGTGATGAACAAAGGCGTCATCGTGGAAAAAGGCAAGACACACGATATTTTAAATAATCCTCAGCATCCTTATACTAAAGGTCTCATCGCTTGTCGTCCGCCGCTCGATTATCGTCTGGAGCGACTTCCTGTCGTGAAAGAATTTCTCGATGGGAAATGGAGTGACAACAATCAGGTTAAGAATGAGTTGCTCATCACTGATGAAGAACGTAATAAACAACACGAACTTTTATATTCGCAGGAACCTATTTTAAAGGTTGAGAATCTCAGGACTTGGTATCCGCTTCGAAAAGGTGTCTTCGGTCGTACTTACGACTACATAAAATCCGTCGATGATGTCAGCTTCGACGTTTATCCAGGCGAGACGCTCGGACTTGTGGGCGAGTCGGGATGCGGCAAAACCACATTGGGACGCAGCATTTTACGACTTGTCGAGCCTACTTCGGGTAATGTCATTTTTGAAGGAAGAGATATCACGAAGTTGAATAATAAAGAGTTAAGAGAATATCGCAAGCAGGCGCAGATTGTCTTTCAAGACCCGTATTCATCCTTGAATCCTCGTATTTGTATCGGCGACTCTATCGCTGAGCCGATGTTGGTTCATGGCATTGAGAAAGACGCCAAGAAAAGAAGAGAACGCGTCTGTCGTCTCTTGGAAGAAGTCGGTTTGGAAGCCTCGCATTATCAGCGTTATCCGCACGAGTTCTCCGGCGGTCAGAGGCAGCGCATCTGTATTGCACGCGCTTTGGCTGTCAATCCGAAACTGATAATCTGCGACGAGTCGGTGTCGGCTCTCGACGTCTCGGTGCAGGCGCAGGTGTTAAATCTTATTAACAGACTGAAGAAAGAATTTCATTTCACATATATCTTCATCTCTCACGATTTGAGCGTCGTAAGATTTATGTCCGACAGAGTCGTGGTGATGTATAACGGCAAGATTCAGGAGATGAACGAAGCCGACGCGCTTTTCAACAATCCGCAAAACGATTATACGAAGAAGCTGATAGCAGCGGTGTGTAAGGTGTGATGACTAATAAATTTTCTCAGTTCCTCAAATCCCATACCTTGATTTAAAAGCTTCTTTCTCTTCTTCGCTTGTCAAACTATTAAAGTTTCTGCTAAAATCAATATAAATGTTTTCTTCTATTTTCTTCAGATTATGTAACCACTCGTGATAATGAGGTGCGTCTTTACTTACTTTTGAATCAATGAGTTGTTGAGGGAATTTTCCTCTGCTAAGAACTAAATCTATTATTATATCATTATCTCTTGAAAATATATAGTTATAATTCAAAGTCTTTCCGACTTCTCGACATTGCTCTTCCGCAAAATCTATCACTTGTTTCTGTAAGGCTCTGTAAAGTGTTTCTATCTCGTTTTGCTTTTTTAAAACGATTTTGATGGAATCAGATTCCGATTTTATCTTGAGATTCTCGTTCTCTAAAGTTATCATTTCTTTTCTGAGAGAATCGTAAGAACTTTGAGAAGCTGCTAATGTGAAAAATAAAATCGCAAAAATTGTTATAAGTAGAGTTATGACAACGATGATGATATTAGTCTTGCTGTTGAGTTTTTTCTTTACATCAAGAGCGGAACGAAATCGTTTTTCTGGGTTTTCTTCCAGACATTTTTTAATTATCTTTCTTATCTTAAGCGATTGATATGAAACATCTTGAATGATTTTCCCGAGAGCGTAGATGTCGGAGCGATTGTCGATTTTATTTCTTTTTTGCTGTTCAGGAGAAGCGAATGCTGTTGTTCCTGCAGGTTCTTTCAAGATATCGAAATCGTCTTTGTCGGCGAGGCCGAAGTCGATGAGTTTCACATGATGGCCGTCGCGAGTTATTAAGATGTTGTTTGGTTTTATGTCGCGATGGACGATTTGTTTGTTGTGAATATATGTAAGGGCGTCGCAGAGTTCGCCGAGTATTCTGAAGGTTTCTTTTTTAGAAATATTGTTTTTGGAGAAGAAGTCGTTCCATGTCACGCCGTCGATGAATTCCTGCACTATGCAAATTCCGAGTTGAGGAATATCTTCAAAGGTGACGGTCTGGACTACGTTCTGATGCGACAGCTGTATTGCGATGTCGAATTCTTTTTCGAGCAGCGACTGATAACGAGGATTGTCTTTTTCTTTGTCGGTCAAGCGTTTGAGGACATACCATTTGCCATAGCGTTTGGCTTTATACAATTCGCTATAACCGTTTTTAGAGTTATGTATCAGTTCAAAGTTAGAAAACTGATTAGCGATATTTATGTTATCTTCTTCTATGAAACCAGAATTTAAGTCGGAGTCGAACATTGCTTTTGTAAAATTTATTCTGCAAGTATAGCAAAATATTTTAGAATATATTACTAAGAACTAAGAACCAAGAACCAAGAACTAAGAAC
>JAFOBJ010000088.1 GCA_017381865.1 Bacteroidales bacterium | reverse complement strand
TGGCAGAATGCTAGAGACTTTGTCAATTCTATTTATGACTTGATGGATGATAATAAGAATTATGGGTTTCGGGATCAGATTCAAAGAGCCGCTGTAAGTATAATGAATAATATAGCAGAAGGTTTTGAGTCTGGTACCGATGCCAAATATATTAACTTCCTGAATATTGCAAAAGGAAGTTGTTCAGAAGTAAGGTCAATGTTATATGTTTGTTTGGATAGAAAGTATTGTACAGAAGAACAATTTGAATCATTGAAATCACAAGCAATTCATATATCATCGCAGTTGTATAAATTGATAGAATATTTGAATAAAAAACAATAACTTTGGTCTTTTGTCTTTAGACTTTAGACTTTTGTCATAAGTATGTCAAAAATCACAATAGAAAATATGGAATTCTACGCCTATCATGGTCACTTTGAAGAGGAGCAGAAGATAGGCACTTGGTTCAGTCTGGATTTGACTATGGATGTCGACACAAGCAAGGCTGAACTTTCAGATGAACTTGATGATACAGTAGATTATTCTGCAGTTTATCAAGTCGTTAAAGAACAGATGATGATTCCTTCAAAATTGTTGGAAAACGTTGGAAGAAGAATCTTAAATACAATAAAAGAAAGATTCCCTGACGTGAAAGACGCTCAATTGAAGATAAGAAAAATGAATCCGCCTTTGGGAGGCAAGATGGCGTTTGTGGCGTTGGAGTTGAAAGGCTAAAGTCTAATGACAAAAGACTAAAGGTTTTTAATATAAACCAAGTTTTTTGAACAAGAATTTGAACAAAATCTGTTGACTGTTGTCTGTTGTCTGTTGACTTTTTAAAGCAAAAAAACATTTTGTTAAATTTTTTAAATTAATGTTTGTTCATTAAAAAAAAGTTGTATCTTTGCACTCTCAAACACAGGGTACCATGGCCGAGTGGCTAGGCAGAGGTCTGCAAAACCTTGTACGGCGGTTCGACTCCGTCTGGTACCTCAACTAAAGGACGTCAATTATGGCGTCCTTTTTTGTTTATATACGTTTTTTAAATGAAATTAACATAAATTAACGTTTGTGTTAAAAAATGTTAATTTTAAATCACTTAAAGATTTTGTTTATATCTTTGCATTGAGCTATGGGCTATGAGCTGTGAGTATTACTCATGGCTCGTGGCTCATAGCTCAGAGCAAATAAACTAAAAAATGAAACCGAAATTTTTAAATCACTTAATCAATTTATTCTATCCGCAGGTGTGTGCTGCTTGCGGTAATCTTTTGATGCTTAACGAAGAAAACGTTTGTCTTTCTTGTCGTTATCTTCTTCCTAAGACAGAATATGAGAAAAATGCCGACAATCCTTTGGCGCAGATGTTTTACGGACAAGTCGATTTTCATGCCGTGACGGCGGAGTTTTTCTTCAGTAAGACGGGCAAAGTGCAGCATCTGCTTCATCAGCTGAAATACGAGGGAAACCAAGACGCTGGATTTTTTCTTGGGCAACAATTAGGCGAAAGCATAAAAGACGCGGAGCTCTTTAGAGGAATTGATTTTATTATTCCAATTCCGTTACATCCTAAGAAAGAACATCTTCGAGGTTATAACCAGAGTTACGTCATTGCGCAGGGCGTGGAGGACAAGACGTCGATTCCTATAATGAGAGATTGTCTTTACAGGAAGACATTTACTGCGACGCAGACCAAGAAATCGCGCGAGGAACGCTGGGAAAACGTGAAAGACATTTTCGATGTGAAAAACGGCGAGCGACTGAAAGGTCGGCACATTTTATTAATAGACGACGTGCTTACCACAGGCGCGACCTTGAAAGCAGCTGGAACGACATTGTCGAAAATAGAGGATATAAAAATCAGCGTCGCGACAGCAGCGTGCGCAGCGGGATGATTAAGTCGTCGAGACACTAAGTCAATGAGTCAATAGGTCAGTGTCAGAGTCAATGGTCGACAGTAGAGACGTCACTCCTGTGGCGTCTGAAAAGTCAATGGTCAAAAGTCAATAGCCTTATGTCCTAACGCTACTATCGACAATACTGAGTAGTTTTCTGGGAGGTTGAGGATTCTCTTGACGTTGTCGGTGGCGTCGTTGCCTTCGGCGTCTTTGCGTAGTCTGATTTGCACCCAGCAGCTGCCGAGACCGAGTTCTTCTGCTGCGAGTTGCATGATGATTGTCGCGATGGAGCAGTCTTCAACCCAGACATCGGTTTTCGATGTGTCGGCAGCGACTACGATAGCAGCAGCTGCTCCTTCAATAAGCGCTGCTCCTGATGCCTTGCTGACCGACAAAGCCTTGAGTGTCTCTTTGTCTTCAACGACGAAAAATTCCCAAGGTCTGATGCGATGTCCTGATGGCGATAATTTTGCTGCTTCTAAGATATATTCTAAAGATTTTTTATCAATATCTTCGTCGGTAAAACGACGACATGTACGTCTGCTTTTTAATAATTCAAGGAAGTTTTTCATATGAATGAGATTGTTGGGCAAAGATAGTTTTTTTAATTCATAATTCATATTTTGAACTAAGGTTGTTGAACTAAGAACTAAGAACTTTTTTTCCTATCTTTGTAAAAAGATAATATTCTTAGAATTAATTGGTTGGTTAGATTGCTTTAAAATTGGGTGATGAGATTGTCTTGGCTTGCGATTTTAAATGTTACATAAATAAATAATGTGTCAAAATTGTTGTATAATGAGGTAATACTTCTGTTTGTTTAGCAGTCTAAATAGCCTATATAAAAAATGTGATAAGTCAAAACAAAAACAAAGCAATTTCTGATTAATTTATTAACTTTGCAAACAAAATGGTATTACTATGGATATTAAGAAACATATTACGGCTTTGGGATTTGTTCCAAAAAACGGGACGAATGGCATTTATCATAAAATATATGTTGATTATGCCATAGAGATTGACTTTGAAACACAGAGCATTAACTACGGTAGTGCCATTACTGCCGAAAGCAAGACTACACAGAATTTTTCACAACCCGAAAATTTTGTGGTGCTTGAGTGTGTTGATAGACTTCTTACCAAGAGATATAAGCCTCAAAACATAGTTCTTGAAAAAACTTGGCCATCTGGGCATGGCACATCGGGACGATTGGATATTTGCGTCAATCGTGAAGATGGTACACCATATATGCTTATTGAGTGTAAGATATACGGGAAAGAGTACAATAAAGAGTCTGCAAAGATTCATAAAGACGGAGGTCAGTTATTTACATATTTCCAGCTATCTGGTAGCAAGGCAGATGTGCTAATGTTGTATGCATCAGAATTGAAAGGCAATAAAATTGTCTATGTGAATGAGATCATCAAGATTGAAGATGATTATCGCAATGGTGATGTTAAGGATATTTATGAGAAATGGAATAAGCTCACCAAAGATAACGGTATCTTTGATTCTTGGGTGCAACCATATAATTTCCAGAGCAAGGCGTTAACAAAGGAACAATTAAAGGAAATTAAAGCTGAAGATTCAAGCTTCATCTTTAATCGATTCCTCGAAATACTGCGTCACAATGTAGTATCAGATAAGGGAAATGCTTTCAATAAGATCTTTACACTCTTCTTATGCAAGGTATATGACGAGACTACTACAGATGATGGTGAAGAATTAAGATTCCAATGGCTTGAAGGCAGAGACAATCATGTAGATTTCCAACTTCGCTTAACAGACCTTTATAGCAAAGGTAT
>JAFOBJ010000087.1 GCA_017381865.1 Bacteroidales bacterium | reverse complement strand
TTAGAATATATTGGTAAATATTTTAAATTTAGGATAGAAAAAAAGACAGGTAATTTGGGCTGTTTTGTATGCCCATTACCTGTCTTTTTTTCGCTCAACTGCCAACCATTTTTGGCAACATTACCAGCTTATTGGGATTGTGTAATAAAAAAACAGCGTGAAATTTCACGCTGTTTTCTTTATCGTTAAAGAATTATTATTTGCTTTTACGAGCTGCTTCTTTAATACGAGCTTTTTTACCACGTAAACCTCTGAGGTAGTAGATACGAGCTCTTCTAACAGCACCTTCTTTGTTCTTTTCAATGCTTTCAATCATTGGAGAAGAGATAGGGAAAATTCTTTCTACACCAACGTTACCTGAAATCTTTCTAACTGTGAAAGTTGCATGTGAACCTTCGCTTGAGCGTTGTAAAACTACGCCTTGGAATTTTTGTAAACGTTCTTTATTACCTTCAACGATTTTGTAAGTTACAGTGATTGTATCACCAGCTTTAAACTGTGGAAAATCCTTAACTTGTACTTGATCTTCAACAAATTGAATTAACGCGTTCTTCATTTCTGATATAATTATATAATTTTTGTTTTATTCCTACCTGTAAAAAAGTGTGCAAATATACAATATTTTTAGATACGAATTACAAATTATTTGAATTATTTTTTTTCAATAATTCGTACATTTCTGGTCTTCTTTCTTTTGTTCTTTCAATGGCTTGGCTGAGTTTCCATTCATTGATAATCATATCGTTACCTGAAAGCAAGACTTCAGGAACGCTCCAGCCTTTGTATTCTCTAGGTCTTGTGTAGACAGGAGGAGATACTAATCCGCTCTGAAAAGAGTCGCTTAAAGCGGAAGTTTCGTCGCTCAAAACGCCTGGAATTAAGCGGACTAAACTATCGGTTAAGACGGCTGCTCCCAACTCGCCGCCAGATAAAACGTAGTTGCCGATAGAAATTTCTTTTGTGATGAGATGTTCTCTGATACGCTCATCAATTCCTTTGTAATGTCCGCACAAAATGATTATGTTGTTATATAATGACATTTGGTTCGCAAGTGGCTGAGTTAACAGCTCGCCATCAGGACTCATATATATGACTTCGTCGTATTCTCTTTCTGATTTTAGCTTGCTTATGCAATTGTCGACAGGTTCAATCATCATTACCATTCCAGCTCCTGAAGAAAATGCGTAATCATCGACACGTTTGTGCTTGTCTGTGCTGTAATCTCTTAAATTGTGAAGGTGGATTTCAACGAGACCTTTTTGAATCGCTCTTTTTATAATTGATTCAGTAAAAGGTCCTTCAAACATCTCCGGAAAGATTGTGATAATGTCAATTCTCATCTCAAATATTTTTTGCAAAATTAAGAAAATATGTCGTTTGTCAATTATGTTAAAAAGAAAAATATTCTTTATAAATTGAAGTAAAGATTGTAAATTTGCGAAAAATATAAATTGATATGAGAAGATTTTGTTTGCTTATAACACTATTAATTATTAGTGCTACAGTAATGGCGCAAACTCAGGTCGCTCCTGATAGATATTGGATTCAGTTTGCTGATAAAAATAATACACCTTATTCTATTGATAGACCTGAAGAGTTTTTGTCGGAACGTGCAATGCAAAGACGTGTTAAATATGGTGTCGCTTTAGACGAAAAAGATATTCCTGTAAATCCATCTTACATAGAAGCTGTTGAGAAAACTGGCGCAAAAATTCTTAATCCGTCAAAATGGTTAAATGGTGTGACGATTGAAGCGTATGATGTTTCTGTAATTGAAGCTATCGAAAAATTGCCTTTCGTTAAGAAGACTCGTGTCCTGTATGATGAGCCGTTGAAGCAGATGATAAAGGAGGAAAGTTTTGTGCTGGAAATGAATGCGGAAAACATTGTGAAAACGGGAATGGCTAGAAATCATTATGGAACTGCATTGACGCAAATTGAACTTTTGAATGGCGTCGCATTGCATGATATGGGCTATAAAGGAGAGGGAATCTGGATTGGCATTTGCGATAGCGGCTATCAAGGTGCTGATGTTCATAATGCGTTTAAAAATATGAGAGATGAAAACCGACTTTTGGGAACAAAGGATTTCGTGTATAAAAATGGTATAGTGTATTCTGATGATCATCATGGAACTGCGTGTCTTGGCTTGATGGCTGCTTATTTGCCTAATGTTTATGTTGGAACAGCTCCGAAAGCTTCTTATTTTTTATGTAGAACAGAAAATATCAATAGTGAGAATGTAATAGAGGAGTATAACTGGGTTTCTGCGGCAGAATATATGGATAGTCTTGGTATTGATGTGATTAGTACTTCTCTTGGATATATAGGTTTTGATGATTCGCAAATGAGCCATGTTTATGAGGATTTTGACGGAAAGACATGTGTTATTACAATAGGGGCTGAGATCGCTAGTTCGAGGGGAATATTGTGCGTTGCAGCTGCTGGTAACGAAGGCGATACTAAATTCCCTTATATCGGTGCTCCTGGCGACGGAAAAAACGTCTTGACTGTTGGAGGCGTAAAAGCTGATGGCGTGAAGACGAGTTTCAGTTCCATTGGTCCTACAGCCGACGGAAGGATAAAGCCGGATGTGATGTCATTCGCTTATGCTGTTTCGGTTACTTCGCCATCAGGTGGTTTTTTTGAAAGTAATGGAACTTCTTTCGCAACTCCATTGTTGGCAGGATTGGCAGCATGCTTGTGGCAAGCAAGAAATAGTTATCCAGAAAGCGAAATTAGAGAAATAATAAAGCAATCAGCAAATAATTATTCAACGCCAAACAGTGAATATGGATATGGAATTCCTGATTTTAAAGAGGCTCTAGATATGCTTGATTTGGAAAATTGTGATATTTTTGATGAAAAATCGATGTTTTCAGTGTTTCCCAATCCTTCTGATGGAGTGGTGAAATTGAAGCTTAATTGTGGAGAAAATGTCTCTGTTCAAGTGTTTGATGTGATTGGTAAAATGGTTTATTCTTGTGATAATCAAAGTTATAATGAAGCGTTTGTAAATGATTTCTTGTCTAATCTTGATGGTGGAGTGTATTTCGTGAGAGTTGTTGATGGAAATCTTAATCAAATAGGTAAACTTATTAAGTATTAAATAGTTATAAAAAATATTCAAAAAAAATAAAAAAAATGTTGCAAAAGTGTTGCGTGTATTGAAAAAACATGTATCTTTGCAACGTTTTTAAAGCCCAGGTGGTGAAATTGGTAGACACGCCACTTTGAGGGGGTGGTGACGAATGCGTCGTGCAAGTTCGACTCTTGTCCTGGGCACAATACCAAAAGCTTAAAGCCCATGTGGTGAAATTGGTAAACACGCTACATTCAGGGTGTAGTGAGCTTAAGCTCTTGGAAGTTCGAGTCTTCTCATGGGCACAAGCAATCCGGTTAACAACTGGATTTTTTTTTTATCATTATGCGAATTGTTTTCTTACATACAATCCCTTGTCGATACGAAATAAATAATCTGATACTTGATATTTCATTAAATGTAAAGAAAACAGATTTCCAATTCTTTGAGTTTCCTTGTCTGTGGTCGTCGGGAAATTTTGTCTTGAATTTGTTTAAACTTAGAAAGTTTATCAAAAAAAATAGGATAGACGTAATTCACGTTTATGATTATCTTGATGCTTATTGGGTTCATAAAATAGCTAAATACTTGAATGTTAAACTGGTATTTTCTGAATATTTTTATCATGATGAGCTGAAAGGATACAAAAATCATATTTATAAAGCCGTGTTGAAAAATGTAAATCATATAATATCTCAATCGGATTGCCAAAGAAATTATATGATGAATTCTTTTGATTTGACATCAGAAAAATGTTCCAAACTATATCACGCTTTTTGCTTAAAAAGATTTGATAATTTTGATTACAAATCAGTTAGAGATGAATTTTTTATAGATGACCTTAGATATTTGATTGGAACAATCGGTGATTTCACGCCTCAGAGAAATATGATGAGTGTTTTTAAAATGATTAAGAAGCTGAGGAGGACTGGCCGAAATTTTACTTGTGTCGTTGCTGGTGGCCAAGTCGATGAATATGATGAAAATTACAATGAATGTAAATATTACTATATATTGCAAGGCCTTGATAATTATATAAATTATATAGGTAGGAGAGAAGATGATGCGAATTTGTTGAGTCAGCTGGATCTTTTTGTATACAACTCTGGCAGAGAGCCGATTGCAATCCCAATTTTGGAGGCGATGTTGTCAGGAATAAATATCGTTGTTAATGATTGTGAGATGATTAGAGAAATTACATTGAATGGCAAATATGCTGTGTTGTATAAAAATGGTGACGACTTGGATTTTGCGATGAAAACAAGAGATGTATTGTTAGATCTTGAAGATTATAAGCTTATTTCGCAAGTGGTTAAAGAAGAAACAAGACAGATTTTTTCAATAGAAAAACATATTTGTGGGCTTAAACATATTTATGAAACAATTAATAATTGATAATCATAAATTTACTATAATTACTAAACAATTACGGGTATGAAAGATAATATGAGTTTTGCGGACTTGGCGAAGAAACGTCAAAGCGATAGGAAATATAAAGATCAAGCTGTTGAAAGAGAGAAACTTATTCAATGTTTAGAGACTGCGAGAATTTCACCTTCAGCAAATAATTCGCAACCATGGAAATTCATTGTTGTTGATGACTTTGAAAAGAAAGAGCAGATTGCAGAATGTTCTATTGGATTGGGAATGAATAAATTTACTCATCAGTGTCCAGTTCTTGTTGCTGTAGTTCTTGAAAGACAGAATTTTATGTCGACAATAGGCAGTATGATTAAAAATAAGGATTATAGTTTGTTTGATATTGGAATCGCTGTTAATCAATTTTGTCTTCAGGCGGCGGATTTGGGCCTTGGAACTTGCATTATAGGCTGGTTTGACGAGAAGAAAATTAAGAAAATATTGGGCGTTAAAAACAGACGTATACCATTGTTAATCAGTGTTGGATATCCAGATGCTCCAACGCGTGAAAAAGTTAGAAAGCCATTGGAAGTGATGAGTAGCTGGAATGAATATTAATAATTTAATTCATTCTTGATTATCTCTTTGATTTTCATGTCGCTACCAAAAATCTCTTGTATTTTCTTGGTTCTGTTCCATACAGCATTATATGTTTTCCCAGTTACGGCAGAAATGTGTTTTTCGTCTAAGCCAATGATATATAGGCAAAAATATAGTAAGTCGGAGTATTTCAATCCGTTATATTTGGAGATTATCTTGCTGAAACTGTTGTCGAATGTGGCGTTGAACAATTCTATTAATTCTTTTTGTTCAAGGTTGTTTAGCTGTAAATCAGGATATGATGTGTTTGTTTTGATTGTGCTGTTTGTGCTTATGTCGTAAAGTTTTTTGTACAGATGATGGCTTTTTATTGACTCAATTTTTTGCTCGAAAGAAACATAATCGAGCCTGTTTTTGTTTTTTATGTCGATAATTTCGTCTTCAAGGTTTTTTATCTGTAGTTTTATATTTTTATTTTCCGAAGAAGTCTTGTCTATTTTCTTTTGCAAAGTGTTTATGTAATTGCTTTTTTGAGAGATTTCTTCATCGTATTTGTTTTTTCTAAATTTTATTACACTCAATCCAAGTATGAAAAGGGTGACTATTATTATTGATAATAAAATCAGATATTTGAAGATATTATTGTAGAACGTAGCTCCGTCTTTTTTGATTTTATATTGATGATAAAGTGACGTTAGTTCTGTCTTTATTGAAGACAGCATAATTTCTTTATTTGTTTCTTCGGCCAATGATGGAGCATATTTTGTGATAAGCTCGTTGTCGCCAGTAATAATGCTGATTTCAATAATGTTGTTGGCGGCATTTATCTTTGAATATTTATTGTCAGGGAAATATTTTTCGTAGTAATAAATAGCAGAGTCATAGATTTTTTTGTTGTAATACATTTCGCCCAATACGCCAGCGGCTTCCATTATTTGCTTTTGGTTGTCGAGTGTTTTGTATTGTTTTATGACAGAATTGAAGGCTTCTTCTTCATAGCCGATATTGTACATAACAGAAGCTTTGATTCTTTCTATGTCGTTTTTTAATGTGCTTCCTATATTGTTGATTTCCAGTATTGAATCGGCAATGGATAAGTGGTGTAATGCACTGTCGTGATTTGAATTCAATCCGTAGATTACTGCTAAAATGATGTTGTTCCTAGATAGAGCATTTTGGTTTTCTTCTAAATGAAACAAATTGTTAGCATTTGTAATACACTCAATTGCAGCATCATACACATCGTGCCAATATAAAATGTCGCCGAGTCGAGTATAGATTAAAGCTTTGAAATGTTGTATTTCGTTATATTGCTTGCCGCTGGTTTGGCTAAGTTTGATATTGTCGAGTATTTCAAGTGATTTCAGGTAGCTTTTAAAAGCTTCTTTAGTTTTTTCAAGTTCTTCAAGACCGACGGCTTTGTAGTAAAAGGCTTTGGAAGTAAGGAATGTGATTTTTGAATCTTTAGGATACAATGATGTCAAGCTGTCGAAATAAATGCTTGCGTTTACAACTTCGTCGTGGTTGGTTTGATTGTAATAGTTTTTGTAGTTGGCTTCTGATAGAAGTATTTGATATTCATGATATTCTAGCTCGCAGAAATCGTTTTCTATAATTGGACTGCTGATGCCTTTTATCAACTCAAGAGCTTTTTCAGGATAATCTGTTATTGTATCGTTAATTGTTTTTAATATTCCATAATGATAAGGTGTTTCTGTTTTAGAATGCAAACTTACTTTAGAGCAAGATGTGAGAAATAAAATGCTTAAAAATATTAACAAAAAAAACCTTTTCATTTTAAAATATTTTAACTTTTTAATTTTTCAATTTGATTACATTCCTTTTAAATCTTTGTACAATTGAACGGCATAAAGGTCGGTCATATTTGAAATGTAATCTAAAACTACTTGAATACGAGAGTATAAGTCTTCGTTGTTGTTTTTGAATTGTTCAGGTATCAGTGATAAAAGTTTTTTGTTATAAGTTTTTTCTGGATGTACTGCGGCTTGAACAAATTCGTTGAGTAATTCTCCGATGACATTAAAACCAGTTAGTTCAACTTTTACTACGGAAGGGTGTTTGTAAATATTTTTTAACGAAAAAACTCTGCATTTTTCGAGAGCGTCGTTTTCGAAGTCGGGTAGGTGATGAACGAGGCTATTTTCGAAGGAACCATTCATTATTGCATCATAATTATCGACGAATACCTTTGATACACAGTCGACTAACTTATTTATGGCAGTTGCTCTGAGGAATGACATTCTTTCGTTATTATCGGTTACTGTTTCATAGATGAAATCTTTTCTATCGAAGAACCATGTTTCGTTTTCTTTGAAGAAAGATGTGAAGAAGTAATCGATTTTTTCGGTAGTGACAATGCCTCTTTTGTGTGCGTCTTCCATGTCAAGGATGAGGTAACAAATGTCATCTGCAGCTTCCATCATGTAAGAAAGAGGATGACGAGCATACGCCAATGTTTCTTCGTCGAGGCAAACGATTCCGCATCCGTCCATGACCTTTTTGAAAGTGTCTATTTCGGAATGGAATATGTTATATTTCTTTTTTCCTTTTTTGTTGAATGAAGGGTAAGGATATTTTATCAGAGTCGCTAAAGTTGCGTAAGTCAATGACATTCCACCTTGTCGTCGTCCAGCGAATTGATGAGTCAGTTGTCGGAATGCGTTGGCGTTACCTTCAAAGTCTGCGAAGTCTGACCATTGATATTCAGGTATTTGGCTTTCTAATTCTTTGCCTAAGCCTTCTTTGAAATAGCTACTTATTGTTTCTTCGCCAGAATGACCGAATGGAGGGTTCCCGAGGTCGTGGGCGAGGCAAGCGGCAGAGACGATGGTGTCGATGTCGTATATTTCATGAAGAAAGTCATTGCCGTATTTGTCACACAAGCTTTTGGATACGGTTTTAGCGATAGAACGACCGACGCTTGCGACTTCCAGGCTGTGTGTCAGTCGGTTGTGGACCATTTTGCTTCCTGGAAGAGGGAATACCTGAGTTTTGTTTTGTAGTCGACGGAAAATGTTGGAAAATATAATTCTGTCGTAATCACGTTGAAAAGCATTTCTGATGTCGCTTTTTTGATATTCTCTATATTCTCTCTGAGCAGAAAGCAATGATTTCCAGTCCATTTTATTTATTTTTGAGTTGTTGTTCTTGCGTAAGGTGTAAGGTCTTGAGTTGCGAATTGTCCGCTTTTATATTTGAAATAGCCAGCGATTCCTATCATGGCGGCGTTGTCGGTACTGAATTTGAATTTAGGTATGAAGACTTCCCAGCCGTAGCGTTTTCCGTTGTCGTGCATAGCTTTTTGCAGACCTGAGTTTGCGGAGACGCCACCTGCGATTGCGACTTGTTTTATGCCAGTTTCCTTTGAAGCTTTGACGAGTTTTTTCATCAGAGTTTCAATGATTTCTTTTTGTATTGAAGCGCATAAGTCGGCTTTATTTTTCTCGACAAAATCTTTGTCTTCTTTCAATCTGTCGCGCAAGAAATAGAGGAAACTTGTCTTCAATCCGCTGAAGCTGTAGTTTAATCCAGCGATGTTGGCCTTACTGAAAGAGAATGCGTTAGGGTTTCCTCCTTTTGCCAGTCTGTCGATAATTGGGCCACCAGGATAAGGAAGTCCCATGATTTTTGCTATTTTGTCGAAAGCTTCGCCAGCAGCATCGTCGATTGTCTTTCCGATAATTTCCAAATCAAAATAATCATTGACTTTTATGATTTGAGTGTGACCTCCGGAAACGGCGAGACATAAGAATGGGAATTCTGGCACTTTTGTCGTTTCGTTTTCTTCTTGAGCAAACAATGCCATAATATGTCCGTTTGTGTGGTTTACTTCAATCAAAGGGATGTCCATAGAAAGAGCGAAAGCCTTTGAAAATGAAGTGCCTACTAAAAGTGAGCCTAAAAGTCCAGGACCGCGTGTAAAAGCTATTGCAGATAACTGATTTTTTGTTATATTTGCGTGTTTTAAAGCAGCATCTACAACGGGTATGATATTTTGTTGATGAGCGCGTGAGGCTAACTCTGGAATGACACCTCCATATTGGCGATGAACTTCTTGGTTAGCAATTATGTTAGATAATACGGTCGTACCTCTGAGCACTGCTGCTGAGGTGTCGTCACATGACGATTCGATGGCTAAAATATATTCGTTCATAAGCATTAAAAGAAAGGACAAAAATACGAAGAAATCAATTATACATAGCATTTTAATTGTCATTACGATAATTTTTGCTCTGTTTGCGAGTATATACGTCGTGATTCTCGACGTAAATGTCCAGAGTATGCTCGCTCGTACAGCCGCTGGCGTCCTTTCTGATAAGTTTGATACGGAAGTTAAAATCAAGACATTCTACATAAAACCAAACTTCAGCATATATGCCGAAGAGGTGCAGTTTAATGATAAAAAACATTCTCCAATGTTTTATGTCGGAAAGGTAAATGCAAGATTGTCAATAAGAGATTTGGCAAAAGAACTGAGAGTCAGAAACCTTGAAATAGAAGATTTGCTTGTCAATATTGTGACATATGAAGGCGACGACATGATGAATATTTCTGAAATGTTTACTTCATCATCTCCAGAGAAAGATAAAAATGATGATAAAGATTTCAAAACTATTTTTCTTGATGAGTTTAACCTAAAAGATGGTCACGTTGTTATTTGGGACCAAAATAAGGATAGGCCAGAAAAGGTAAGTATGGATTATTCTCATTTGGATATTGATAGTATCAACTTGTCTGCCAGGAGCTTGTCTTTTGATGGCAAGACTGTTAAAGGTTATGTGGATATGCTTTCTGGAATGGACAAATGCGGCTTTGATATTGATAAGTTGAGCACAAAATCGTTGTTTACAGTTTCGTCGCAAGGCTTTGATATAAAGAATCTTTATGTGGAAACACATGCTTCTGTTTTGAATTTGGATTTACAGTTCTTATATGATGGTCGCAGAAGTTTCAAGAATTTCGTTGATTCTGTTATGATAATAGGAAATATAAAGCCTACACAATTGACACTCAGTGATTTGAAATATTTTTCTCCTACAATGGGAAAAATGACAGATACATTGCAAATCAGCGGATTGGTGACAGGTTTTGTGAGAGATTTTACTGCAAATAATTTCCGTTTTTCATTCAAAGATAGTACTGATTTTGAGGGAACTATTAAGATGAAAGGTCTGCCTAATTTCTTTGAAACTCATATTGTTGGCAATGTGAAGAAGATGAATTTCACATATCAGTACCTCGCAGAATTCGCAATACCGACGTCTACGAGAAAATTTCCTTTGCCAGAGTCGCTGTCTTCTCTTAAAAATGCAATATTGTCTGGCGAATTCTATGGATTCCATAATAATTTCAACACAACATTCAATCTTCATACAAATCTAGGAAATATTTATCTCAATGGTGCTTTGAATAATGATTTATCTATAGTTCAAACTCCGTATTATTTCTTAAAAATTCATGCTAACAATTTGAATATTAAAGATATAGTTGGTATTGAACAAGATTTGGCGGTTACGATGTCGACAGATATGCATGGCGAAGGCTTGAACAAGAAAGATGCAAATCTTGAAATAACATTCGATATTGATAAACTGAAATTGATGGGTCATGAGTTTGATGATTTTTCTGTAGTAGGAGATCTTGAAAACCAAAGACTTATAGCATCTACAAACATAAAATCCGACTTGGTGGATTTAGATGTTAATGGTTTGTTGGATATTTCGTCGGCTGTGGCTTCTTATGACGTTAATATAGATGTTAAAGAAGCAGACTTGTATAAATTGAAATTTGTTGATTATGATAAGAATAGCAAGCTGGAAACAAAAGCTAGAGCTAGTCTGAGAGGATTTGATATTGATAAAATGTATGGCGCGATTTCGTTAGACGATACAAAATATATCGATAGCCGTGGTAGCTATTTTATGGATAGTTTGGATATAGTTCTGACAGAGAATTACTTTGATTCAAAGGACGTTAGCGTAAATTCAGACTTCTTCGATGTGGATTTGAAGGGCATCGTTAATTTCTCAACAATTGCAAATTCATTCAAGAATTATGTCATGAATTATTTCCATGTTAACAAGTGGTCGGATAAAGGTGTTAAATTGGCTGATAATACGCAGGATTTCTATGTAAATATGACATTGAAAGATACAGAAACATTGTCTCGTTTGTTTATGCCTCAACTCAAAATAAGCGATAATACAAACTTAACTGCGACATATACATCAAATAAATATCAGTTGTATACGACAATAGAATCTGATGAGGTTGTTTATAATGGTTTGATTTTCAATGATGTTTATCTGAAGAATAAAACCGATGTAAATAAAACAACGGCTAATGTTCGTATAAAGGAATTCGTCATTAAGGAGGAAACTGCATCAAATCCTGTTAAGCTTTCGATGGAGAATATGGCATTTCTCGTTGATGCTCACAACGATAGCTTGTTGATAAATATGACTTGGGATGACAATGCTGTTGAAGATAGAAATAAAGGTTTGGTTGATGCGTCGTATGTGATGAACAAAGGAGCTGGTGGCAGACTGAAAATATCTGCTTCAGATGTTTTGGTGAATGATAGCGTTTGGTCGTTGTCGCCAGAATGTTATGTCGATTTTAAGAAAAACAAAATATTTATTAACGAATTCGATATTTATTCTGGAAGTCAGTCGATGAGTGTTAATGGATATTTTCCTAAAACAAATAGAGATACATTATATTTGAATTTCAATAAGTTAGATATTTCTAACTTTGATTTGCTGACGCTAAATAAGGGAATTGATGTTGATGGAATTATCGATGGAAATGTTCAGCTTTCGGGATTGTCGGATAAGTTTACATTGTTTTCAAATCTTGATGTTACTGAAATAGGCTTGAACAAATATGTCATTGGAAACGCATTTATTGATGCTAGCTGGAATGCTCCTGATACTTCAATAGTTATTGATACAAAGATAGTTAGACTTGATTCTGATGAAGAAGTGTTGTCGATGGTCGGTAATTATTACACATCTAGAAAAGACAATCTTGATTTTGACCTTAATTTGAACGATATAGATATTTCGCTTGTCAATGCGTTTACGAAAGGCGTTTTGAGTCGTGTTTCTGGAAAAGTTAATGGTGATTTAGGTTTAGTAGGCTCTTTGAAAAAGCCTGTCATCATTGGAGAAGCTGAGCTTAATGATGCGGCTTGCAACATCGACTATCTTAACACTTATTATGCCGTCAATAAGTCGGGATATGAGGAAAATACACCAAATCGTTTTATAAGGTTTACAGAGAATAGAATTGATTTACAGGATATTATACTTATTGATACATTGGGTAATATTGCTGTTGCAGATGGTATTATTACGCATGATTATCTGAAAGATTTTAGATTTGATGTAGATGCAAGTCTTGATAATTTCTTGGCAATGAATATGTTGGGTGATGATAATGATTCGTTTTTCGGCACTGTGATTGCGAGTGGCGACCTTGAAATAGATGGTCCTTTGGATGATATTATAATGAATGTCAACGCTTATACAATGCCAGGAACAACGATAGATATTAGGTTGGTAAGTACTTCGTCTGTTAATGATAATTTTATTATTTTTGTTAAAGATGGTGTTGATAATGATACAGTTGCAACAGTTGTTGAAGATAAGAAAAAAGATAAGAAATTTACATTGAATTTAAACGCCGATGTAACGCAAGACGCTAATGTTGATATACATCTGCCATCAAATATGGGAAATATCACAGCGAAAGGCTCTGGAAATATAAGGCTTGGTTTGGCATTGGATCAGCTTTCTCTTTATGGCGATTATGTTATTGATGGCGGTGCTTTTAACTTTAATTTGCAGAATCTTGTAAGACGTAATTTTGATATTAAGAAAGGCGGAACCATTACATGGACAGGCCGCGCTAATGATGCGGATATCAATGTGACTGGCAGTTATCGTACAAAATCTTCGATATCATCATTGGGCGTTGAACTTGACTCGACTTCTATCGTCAATAATGTCAATGTCGATTGTATACTTCACCTTAACGAAAAACTGACCAACCCGACAATTACTTTTGGACTTTCGTTGCCAAATGCGACAGACGACATCAAAAATACGGTATTCTCTATAATTGATACTACTAATCAAGCTGTTATGTCGCAGCAGATTATTTCGCTGTTGGTGTTGGGTTCGTTTTCTTACTCCAGCAATAGTCTGTACAGTATTGGCGCATCTAACTATTATAACGTGTTGACAAATTCGTTAAGTAATTGGTTGTCACAGATTAGTAAGGACTTTGACATAGGTGTGCGTTATACTCCTGAAGATAATCTGACAGCGGAAGAGTTGGAAGTGGCGCTTTCAACACAATTGTTCGATGATAGACTTACCATCGAAGGAAACCTGGGTATGTTTACAGATCAGCGTAACGATGTGGCGACAGGAGCCAATAGTATCGTTGGTGATGTTGATATAACGTTAAAATTGACTAATAGGTTGAGTCTCAAGGCTTATAATCACTCTAATCTTAGCAGTAATTATTATTTGTATACTTACGAGGCTTATTCGGATTATACTCAGGGAATAGGTATTTCTTATTCGCAGAGTTTCGATAATATAAAAGAGATTTTTACAAGAAAGAATAGAAACAAAAAATCTAAAAATAGAAGATGAAAACAGGTCAATTTAAATTATATACAGCATCGGCTGGTTCTGGAAAAACATATACTCTTGTAAAAGAATATCTTACGTTGGCTTTATCTTCTGAAAATGTTTCTTGTAAAGATATATTGGCAGTCACTTTTACTAATAAAGCTGCCAATGAAATGAAAGCTAAAATACTTTCTTATCTGAATGGATTTATCATTGGCGAGCCTGATAAGAATATGTGGAATGATGTCATCAAGGCTTTGAATATAGATGAAAGTGTTTTGATGAGAAGGTCTAAAGACTTGTATGATAATATTTTACATAATTATTCTGACTTTAATATTTCGACAATAGATAGTTTTGTGCAACAGATTGCGCGCAGTTTTGCCAAAGAATTGAATCTTCCGGCTCAATATAGAGTGCTTCTTGACGATGATAATCTTCTCGATGGCTTGATTCAATGTATTGATGAACGTATTGGTGAAGATGATGATTCAATTACAGAAATTTTAACCGATTTCGTCGATTTTCAGTTGAATGAGGAAAATTCGTTGCGTATAGATGCCTTGTTGAGAGAATTTGTAACAAAACTTCTTAAAGAAAGTGCATATAAAAAAGGTGAAATACTTAATCTAAATGAATTTTTAGATGACAAGTATATACAAGTTAAAGATTCTTTAGAAGGCTCTTATAAAAAAATAAAGAGTGATATTGCTTCTGATATACAAGATATTAGAGATTTTGAAAGCGAATTCGATATTGAAACGACGGATTATAATAGTGGAACAAGAGGATTGCCGTCGATGTTAATAAAAATTGAGAAAGATGTTAATGTTTCGCCATCATCACTTGTTGGTGTGACAATATCAAAGATATTTAGCGAAGAGAAAAATTGGTTTTCAAAAAGCATTGATAAAAAAAGCATTGATGAAATCAACAAGTCTGGAATCAATGTTTTGAAATTGTATGAGAAGCTTGCGGATGATCATAAGAAACTTTTTTATGTTAATCTCATTAGGAAAAATTTATATTTGTATGCTTTGCGTAGTACCTTGCTAGGAGTTGTTAATCAACATATTAGCGATACAAATAAGGTTCATATTTCTGAATTTAACAAGAGAATTTCTGATATTTTGGGCGATTGCAGCATTCCTTTCATTTATGAAAAAATAGGTTCACGTTATAAGCATTTTTTTATAGATGAATTTCAGGATACGTCTCTTTTACAATGGCATAACTTTTTGCCATTAGTGAATAATGGACTTTCGGAAAATAATATGAGCCTTTTGGTCGGTGATGCTAAACAAGCGATATATCGTTTTAGGAGCGGGGAAGTAGAGCAGATAATGAATTTGCCTTCGATATATGGTGCTGAAAAGAACGAGTTTTACACAGAATGTGAAAATAATTTAAGAACAAGGTTGTGTAAAAAATCACTGGAATATAATTTTCGTTCGAAAAAAAATATAATAGATTTTAACAATTCGTTCTTTAAACTTTCTAAATATAAATTAACATCTGAAGATTATCGTAAGGTATATGATGATCTTCATCAGAAATGTCCGAAAGAATATTCTTATGATGGCTTTGTGAGAGTGGAGATATTTGACATGGAAAAATTTTCCGCAGATGGTAATGAAAAGCCTAATAAACAATACAAAGATGCCGTAAAGGAATCGATATTTAATGACATTAACACATTGAAAGAGAAAGGTTTCGCTTTGCGAGACATCGCTATTTTAGTTAGAAGTAATTTCGATGGCGCTGATATTGCGGAATTCCTTTCGAAGAAAAATGTCCCTGTGATATCTTCAGATTCCATTTTGCTTAAATCGTCAGATAAAGTTAGACTTATAATATTGACACTTAAGTGTTTAATTGATGATAAGAACGAAGTTGATAAATTGGCTATTTCATTCTATAAAAATATATGTTCAGGTGTTGATTCTTATGATGTCGAGAAAGCATTGAAAGATGATTTTGATTTCGATAAGATATATGGTCTTAGAAATCAAGCATATAGCTTGTATGATTTGTGTTGTTCCATAATTAGAATATATGGATTTAACATTATTGAGGACGAATTTTTGCAGTATTTCATGAATCTTGTTTTGGAATGGCAAAATACTGATAATAATGGAATAGATGCATTTATTGAACATTGGGATAAAAAATCGGATACATTTTTTGTTAAAATCACGGCAGATATAGACGCAGTTCAGATTATGACGATACATAAATCAAAAGGCCTTGAATTTAAGGTAGTTATGTATCTGTATGCTTATGTTAAAGTGCCAGGTAATTTTAGAGGAAGCGAAAAGTGGCTATTGTCGGATGAGTTTGAAATGTTAAAAAATATTCCGAATATAGATAGTTTCATATTACCTATTAATAAAAGTCTTCTCGGAACGGATTTAGAGCATCATTATACGGAAGAATTGGAAAAAGCGGCGTTTGATGACTTTAATATAATGTATGTTGCGATGACGCGCGCAAAAGAATTGCTGTTTGTTTATACAAATAACAAAGCAAAGTCTGACACTGATGAAAATTCTACAGATTCATACAACTTCTTTGTTGATTATTTTAATGCTGATAATGGATATTTTATCGCAAATTCAGCGGGAGAAAGGGTAGATGTTGCAGAAAAAGAAGATGTTGATTTTATCAAGAATAGTTATCAACTTGTTGATAATGATAAGAGTATTAAGTATGAACTGGGAAATATAGAGTATCATAAAGAAAATGATAAAAATGATACAAAAGATATTTTGGAGTTGGAAAAAGGCGATGTTCCGGAGTCGCAGGAATGGGCGTCGGCATTAAAATTTGAACCAGATCCGACTATGTTTTGGGCAGAAAATGATAACGATTATTCGCCACGAGAATGGGGAAATTTGGTTCATGATATATTGTCGCAAATTAATACCATTGATGATGCAGATAAAGTTTTCCACCATTACATAAATGAAGGAAGTATAGACCGATATGAGGTTGAAAAATTAAGAAAACAGTTTGGAAAAATTGTTGAGATTAAGGAAATTAAAGATGCTTATTTAAAAGATGCGATTGTCAAAAATGAAATGGGCATTCTTGTATCTGGTAAAAATGAAGAGGAAAATGAGGTCTTGCGTCCAGATAGATATGCAGAACTTGATGATAGAGTGATACTTATAGATTATAAAACTGGAGATCATCATGAAAAATATAACAAACAGATGAAAAGTTATGTCGATGCTTTAAGAGGAATGGGCATTGAGAAAAGTATAGATGCATATTTGTTATATATAAGAAAAGATGATGAAAAAATTGATATAAAACCTGTTTTTTAGAAACATAGTTCTAGGAATAAAAGCATTTTTTTTGTAAATTTGCACCCGCTTTTTTGAATTTTAACAAATTAAAAAATATATAGATGGAGAGCATTCGTAACGTTGCAATTATTGCCCATGTCGACCATGGCAAAACTACATTGGTAGATCGTATTTTACACCAATCAAGATTGTTTAGAGACAATCAGGAAACTGCAGATTTAATGTTGGATAATAACGATCTTGAACGTGAACGAGGTATTACCATCTTGTCAAAGAACGTTTCTGTACGTTATAAAGGCACAAAAATCAACATAATCGACACTCCTGGTCACTCTGACTTTGGTGGCGAAGTTGAACGCGTTCTTAATATGGCTGACGGCGTTATCTTGCTCGTCGACGCTTTTGAAGGACCAATGCCACAAACACGTTTCGTTCTTGAAAAAGCTTTGCTTTTAGGCCTTAAACCAATCGTGGTTATCAATAAAGTTGACAAACCAAACTGTTATCCAGAAGAAACACAAGAAGCTGTCTTCGATTTGATGTTCAACTTGGGCGCAACAGAAGAACAACTCGATTTCCCAACAGTATTCGGTTCTTCAAAACAAGGCTGGATGTCGGATAACTACAAAAACGTGACATCAGATATTTCATATCTTCTCGACACAATTTTGGAACATATTCCAGCTGCGAAATATGAAGAAGGTACACCTCAAATGCTTATCACTTCTTTGGATTATAGTTCATACGTTGGTCGTATTGCTGTCGGTCGTTTGAAAAGAGGCGTCTTGCAAGCAGGTATGAATGTTTCGCTCATGAAACGTGATGGTTCAATCAAGAAGAACACAATCAAGGAATTATATACTTTTGAAGGCTTAGGAAAAGAAAGAACCAAGAATCCGGTAAAAGCTGGTGACATCGTTGCTGTTATGGGTCTTGAAGATTTTGAAATCGGTGATACAGTCGCTGATTTGGAAAATCCAGAAGCATTGCCACCAATTCACGTTGATGAGCCAACGATGAGTATGTTGTTCACAATCAACAACTCACCATTCTTCGGTAAAGAAGGTAAATTTGTTACTTCACGTCACCTCCGTGAACGTTTATATAAAGAATTGGAAAAGAACCTCGCACTTCGTATTGAAGATACAGCATCGCCAGATTCAATGATGGTGTTCGGTCGTGGTATTTTGCACCTTTCAATCTTGATTGAGACAATGCGTCGTGAAGGTTACGAATTCCAAATCGGTCAGCCAAAGGTTATCTTGAAAGAAATCGACGGCAAGAAATGCGAACCTATTGAAATGTTGACAGTTCAAGTTCCAGAACAATTCGCAGGCCGTGTTATTGAACTCGTTACAGCAAAGAAAGGTGAGATGACAAACATGCAACCTAAGGGTGACAGAATGAACATCGACTTTGAAATTCCATCAAGAGGTCTTATCGGCTTGAGAAGCAATATGCTTACTGCAACAGAAGGTGAAGCTGTTATGTCACAAAGACTTAAAGGTTACGAACCTTGGAGAGGAGAAATTCCAGGACGTAATACAGGAGCTCTCATCGCTATGGAGACAGGTGTTGCTGTTCCTTACGCTTTGTGGAAATTGCAAGACAGAGGCTCATTCTTCGTAATGCCAAATGAAGAGGTTTATGCAGGTGAGGTCATCGGTGAAAATACACGTTCAAACGACATAGTATTAAATGTTAATAAAACTAAACATTTGACTAACGTTCGTGCTTCTGGTTCAGATGAAAAGATAGTTCTCATTCCGCCAAAACGTTTTTCATTGGAAGAATATATGGAAATGATTAGAGATGACGAATATCTCGAAATCACACCAAAGAGCTTGCGTTTGAGAAAGATTATCTTGGATGAAATTGAACGTAAACGTCAAAGCAAGAGAGAAGAATCTAACGATTGAAAATAAGAAAGGGGACTCAAAAAGTCCCCTTAATTTTTTGTTAATATTTATTTGTCATTTACGGCTTCTTGAAATGAAATCAGTCTTTCTTGATGAGACAGCTTCGAATGGAGCATAAACTAGAAGAATGTCGTTATAAGGTCCTGCATTATATTGCTTTCCGACAATAACTTTTGCTTCATCAGCATTTGGACTGTCTAAATAAATGTAAAGATTTATGATTTCACCATTGATAGTGTCGATTAATTCTTGAGAGTAGAAATAATTTTCTTCAAGATATTTGTTAAGTAGAAGGTCCAAGTCTTTTTGGATGTAAAGATTTGATTCATAGTATTTATTGTTGTGGAAAAAGAAGTCCATTTCCCAAACTGTTGGCGAATACCAATCTTGTCCGCTGCCATAAACAAAGACGCTATCTCCGGAATTACGTTTAGGTTCGCCGTATAAAGATTTTATTTCGCTTGTTGTAGCTCCGAAATTGACAGTAGGTTCTTCAAATAGATTGACTATGACGGGAATGTTAAGCTCATTTTCAGAATTAGAAATCGTCACATTAGCTTCGCCCACGTTTTTTCCGTAAATGACGCCATCGTCAGATACGGTCACATTTCTTTTGTTATCAGAGCTATAGCTCAAAGGGTCATTGGACTCGGCATCGATATTATAATATTCTTTCAATACGATGTTGATAACATCAGGTCCATTGTATTTTATTGAATTGTCTTTGCAAGAAGTTAAAATGATACATGCAAATGATAAGATTAATGCTATTTTTTTCATAAAAAATTAATTTGTTACAAAAATATAAAATTATTCAAAGTGGTGTGAATTGTAAGAAAAAAAAACTAAATTTGCGGAATAAGAAAAAAGTATTTCATTAAATAACTAACAATATGATTAACAACAATTTCATTAAACGTCACAATGGACCAACAGAAGCTGACGTAAAGAAAATGCTTGAGGTTATTGGCGTTGAATCAACAGATCAACTTATTGACGAAATTATATCATCAGACATTCGTCTTCCTGAAGGTTTAAATATCGGCAGAGGTTTGAATGAATATGAATGCTTCGGTAATCTTAAAGCTTTGGCTGCAAAGAACAAGATTTACAGAAGTTACATCGGTATGGGTTACTACAACGTAATCACTCCAGGTGTTATCACTCGTAACATTCTTGAAAATCCAGGATGGTACACATCATACACTCCATATCAAGCAGAGATTTCACAAGGTCGTCTTGAAGCTCTCTTGAACTACCAAACAGTTATCAGCGACATGACAGCTATGCCATTGGCAAACGCTTCATTGTTAGACGAAGCAACAGCAGCTTCAGAAGCAATGTTGATGTTCTGGCACAGCCGCAGCCGCGCTCAAGTAAAAGCTGGCGTTAACAAATTCTTCGTCGCTAACGACGTTTTCCCACATACAGTCGACGTTATCAAGACAAGAGCTTATCACTTAGGCATTGAAGTCGTTGTTGACGATGTCAAGAACTTCAGCGCAGGTGAAGAATACTTCGGTATCTTAGTTCAATGTCCAAACCAATTCGGTCGCGTTATCAACTATAGCGAAGAAGTTAAAGCATGGAAAGAAAAAGGTATGCAAGTAGCAGTTGCTTCAGACCTTATGAGTTTAGCTCTCATCACACCTCCAGGTGAATGGGGCGCAGACGCAGTTGTAGGTTCAAGCCAACGCTTCGGTTTGCCAATGGCATTCGGCGGTCCTCACACAGGTTTCTTCGCAACAACAGACGCTTACAAACGTGAAATGCCAGGCCGTATCATCGGTATCTCAAAAGACGCTCTCGGCAACCCAGCTTACCGTCTCGCATTACAAACTCGTGAACAGCATATCAAACGCGAAAAAGCTACATCAAACATCTGTACAGCTCAAGCTCTCCTCGGTATCATGTCAGGATTCTACGCAATCTACCACGGTGCTGAAGGTATCAGAGAAATAGCTCGTCACATTAATATATTGACATGCGTCCTCGATAAAGAAATGCAAAAGTACGGCGTTAAACAACTTAACGATTCTTATTTCGATACTTTACATTTCGAATTGCCAGAAGGCTTCTGCACATGCAAAGTCAATGAAGTAGCTCTTCAACATAAGATGAACTTCCGTATCATCGACAAACAACATTTCGCTATCAGCTTAGACGAAACAACATCATTAGAAGACGTTAACGAAATCGTCGCTGTTGTTTGTGAAGCTATCGGCAAAGAACATACAGACTTCGTTTGCGACCCAGCAGTTTGCGGCACATTCAACGGCATCGCTGCTGACATGCAACGTACATCATCATACTTACAAGAGCCAGTATTCTTCAAATATCGCAGCGAAACAGACATGATGCGTTATATGAAACAATTGGAAGACCGCGACTTAAGCTTGAACCGCGCTATGATTCCTCTCGGCTCATGTACAATGAAACTCAACTCAGCAACATCAATGTTCGCTTTGAGCTGGCCAGAATTCGCTAACATCCACCCATTCGTTCCAGCAGACCAAGCTGAAGGTTACTTAGAACTCATCAACGAATTAGGTAAAGACCTCTGCGAAATCACAGGCTTCGCTGGTATGTCATTCATGCCTAACTCAGGTGCTAGCGGTGAATACGCTGGTCTCTTGACAATCCGTCGCTACCAAGAAGCTAACGGCCAAGGTCATCGTAACATCTGCTTAATCCCAGCATCAGCACACGGTACAAACCCAGCATCAGCAGCAATGGCAGGTATGCAAGTAGTTGTCGTTAAATGCGACGCTAACGGTAACATCGACATGGAAGATGCTAAGGCAAAAGCTGAACAATATAAAGACGAGCTCGCAGCATTCATGGTAACTTATCCTTCAACACACGGTATCTATGAAGACGGTATCCGCGACTTGATGAAGATAGTTCACGACAACGGCGGTCAAGTTTATATGGACGGTGCTAACATGAACGCTCAAGTTGGCCTCACATGCCCAGGCTTCATCGGCGCTGACGTTTGCCACCTCAACTTACACAAGACATTCGCTATCCCTCACGGCGGTGGCGGTCCAGGCGTAGGTCCTATCGGCGTTGCAGCTCACTTGGTACCATTCTTGCCAACTCACCTCAACCTCGCTACATATAACGAAAAACTCGGTGCTGTTTCAGCAGCTCCTTATGGTAGCGCACAAATCCTCACAATATCTTATGCTTACATCAAGATGTTAGGCGGTGAAGGTTTAAGAGATGCAACAAAGATGGCTATCTTGAATGCTAACTACCTCAAAGATAGATTGAAAGATTATTATCCAATCCTTTATACCGGTAACAACGGTCACGTTGCTCACGAAATGATTCTCGATATCAACGGTATCAACAAAGCTACTGGCGTTGCTGCTATCGACATCGCTAAACGTTTGATGGACTATGGTTTCCACGCTCCAACTGTTGCGTTTCCAGTTCACGAAACATTGATGGTCGAGCCAACAGAAAGCGAACCATTAGCAGAATTAGATCGTTTCGTTGACGCTATGATTAAGATCCGTCAAGAAATCGCTGACATCGAAAGTGGCAAGGCAGAAAAAGGTAACAACGTTATCTCACACGCTCCTTACACAGCAGAAATGTTGATGGCTGACAACTGGGAATTCCCATTCACACGTTCAGAAGCAGGTTTCCCTAACAAGAGCGATGTTCAAGATAAATACTTCCCACACGTTACAAGAATCGACGACGCATTCGGCGACAGAAACCTCTGCTGCAGAATCGATTGATTTGTCCACGAAAAGACACTGATTTAACACGAATATAGTAGGGACGTCATTTTATGGCGTCCCTCTTTTTTTGTCCACGAAAAGGCACGAATTTGCACTAAACTTTTTTGTCCACGAAAAGGCACGAATTTAGCACGAAATATTAGTGTGTGTTAGTGCAGATTGGTGGATGAAAAATATCCACGAAAAGGCACGAATTTAGCACGAAATATTAGTGTGTATTAGTGCAGATTGGTGGATGAAAATGTCCACGAAATTAGAAAGCAGAAATGTTTTAATTTTGAATTTTTAATTATGCATTATGAATTATGCATTATGAATTGAATTATGGCGTTCCGGCTATCGCCGTCGGGCTTTCCGCTATATCTTTTTCCGCTTCGCTCCAAAAGGATGCCGCTCCAATCCCTAACGCATTGGCGGCGATTAAAACCAGAAAAATCCCAGAAATCCAAAAACTCGTCAATTCCAGGATTCCGTTGAGACGCCACAGGAGTGACGTCTCAACAACTCCTAACTAAAAAACTTGTAGTCTTAACAAACATTAACATAAATTTCTTAATTCCGTTAACGTTTGTGTTAAAAATTGTTAAAATCGAAAAATAGTCGCGTTAAACCCTTGACAAAAGGGTGTTAAAATTATTAATTTTGAAGAAAAAATAAACAAGCAGGATTAAGATAATATGAAAAAGATTTTGGTTAATATCGTATGGAATGATAATTATGGAGCATGTTCTGATTTGATTCCAGGATGTGTAGCTACACATGCAACAATAGAAGGTGTAAAAGAAGCATATATATCAGCATTGGAATTTCATATTGAAGGATCTGAATATGACGAACTGCCAGACTGTCTTAAAGAAGAATATGAATTGGAATTTGAATTGTCAGTTTCAGCATTGCTTCATCATTATGATAAGATATTGACAAGAGCGGCTTTAAGCAGAATTACGGGTATCAACCAGCGTCAGTTGGGACATTATCTTAGTGGTTATAGAAATCCTCGTAAAGATAAAAGAGAGATTATTATCAATGGTTTGCATAAAATAGGACAGGAGTTTTTAAGTGTAAAGTAGTATGAACAACAATACAATCGAATCTCACCCTTTGCAACCGTTTCTTCCTGAGAACGCAAGGATTCTCATGCTTGGCAGTTTCCCTCCGAAGAAAGAGAAGTGGTCTATGGAGTTCTTTTATCCTAACTGGATAAATGATATGTGGAGAATTTGGGGACTCGTATTTTATAACGACAAACATTATTTTGAAATAAAAGGAGAGAAACGTTTCGATAAAGACAAAATAGTTTCCTTTTGTAAAGACGAAGGTTTCGCTTTATATGACACAGCTTCGGAAGTCATTCGTCTGAAAGACAATGCTTCTGACAAATTCCTTGAAGTCGTGAAGCAGACTGATGTTAAAGCTTTATTAGATACATTGCCTGAATGTGAAAATATTGTGACTACAGGACAAAAAGCGACAGATATAATCATTGATATTTTCCAGTGTGAAGAACCGAAAGTGGGAGAGAAGACGGAGATAATTTATAAAGATAGAACCATTAACTTCTGGCGAATGCCGTCGTCATCAAGGGCTTATCCTATGAAAGTGGAGGAAAAAGCAGAGTTTTATAGAAAGATTATATTAAAAAAGAGATAACATGAATTCATGTTATCTCGTAATATACTATTGATTTATAGTTGTTTTGTGTAGTATTGATCAATTCCAATCACTGTCTTCGAGTTCGAAAATATCGTTTACATTTTTGTTGAAAACGGCAGCTATTTTCATCATTACCAGGCCTGATGGAATGTATTTTGCTAATTCAATTGCGTTTATAGTCTGACGACTTACACCAACTTTTTCCGCAAGTTGCTCTTGTGAAATCTTCTGTATGGCTCTTTCAACTCTAATATTATTCTTCATCTTTATTTTCCTTTCTAAATTTCCAAAGTTCAATTTGGAATTTAACTGTAAAAACAAACAAAAATACGAAAAAGTCCATTATTAATATGTTGAGATAGTCTAATCCGAAAATAAATAATGTGGAGAGGATAATCAATAAACTGGAAAATAATGCAGCAAAGACGAATGAGCGTTCTCTGATTTTTCCAATATATTCATCTTCGTCACGTTCTTTTGAAAACGCTATGAATAAAAATCCACTTAATGCCACAATAGGCAGGAATGTGGAATAAATCTCAGTTTTTACCATTGTAAAAAAGTTTCCATCATTGAATATAGATGGCATCTTGAAATAGATTGTAGCCCAATCGAATGTCATATACATTACGTAATAAATCAATGAGATTACAATCATGATCCAACCGATTTTCTTAAAACTTGTTGGAAGTAGGTAATTTGTTTTCATAATGAATTAAATTTAAGATTTGACTTTGCAAATATATATATTAAAATCAAATAAACAATACAAAATGTAAAAAATATTTTACTTTGTGACAATTTTATATGTCAATTGTATGGCAAAAACATTTCTTATGATATGAAGTGTTTATGTAGAGATTTAACTATCTTTGCAAAAGTAAAATCAAAATAGTGAAATCTTAATTTAATGTAGTATGCCTGAAATTAGCAGATTTTATGGGATTATAATCTATATGTATATTGATGATCATAATCCGCCGCATTTTCACGTTTGGTATAATGATTACGAAGCTGTGATAACAATAGAAGAGGGGATAGTGACTGGCTCTTTGCCAAGACGTGAATTGAAATTAGTTTATGAATGGCTTGATATTCATAAAGAAGAACTGTTGGAAAATTGGAGGTTGCTTTCAAATTTTGAATTGGCAAATAAAATAGAACCATTGAAATAATTATGGACAATATAATTTTAAAAATAGTAAAAGCAGAATATGTCGAAAATTATGTGTTAAGATTGACATTTAATAATGAAGAAGTCAGATTGATGGATTTTGCTCCGTTGATTGGAAAAGGTATTTGTCAAAAATTATGTGATTTAGACTATTTTAAATCTTTTACTTTAGATCATTTTACAGTTGACTGGAATAATGAAATAGGATTCGATCCAATGTTTCTATACGAAAGAAGTATTTTGATTAGCTGATATTATTATGAACAAAAAGAAAAATATAGTGGTGTTTACTGGTGCTGGTGTCAGCGCCGATAGTGGTATCGCGACATTCCGTGATGCTGACGGTCTTTGGGCTAATTATCGTATTGAAGAAGTATGTACTCCGGAGGCATTGAGAAATAACAGAGAAAAAGTTGTAGAGTTCTATAATTTACGTCGTAAGGAGTCTTTGACAAAGAAACCTAATGCAGGTCATATCGCTATCGCTGAGATGGAACAGTGGGCTGATGTTTGCGTGATAACTCAGAATGTCGACAACCTTCATGAACAGGCTGGTTCGACGCGTGTGGTGCATCTTCATGGCGAGTTGATGAAATTGCGTTCTGAACAGAATCCGGAACTTATATACGATATCAAAGGGTGGGAGCAGAGTCTTGATGAGCGTGCAGAAGATGGAGCCTTGCTGCGACCTCATATTGTGTTCTTCGGTGAGGACGTGCCGATGTTTGAATTAGCGAGCAGTATTGTTGAACAAGCAGATATTTTGATAGTAGTGGGAACATCGTTGGCAGTTTATCCTGCTGCGTCATTGGTATATTATGTGCGTGATAGACAAGTGCCGATTTATTTGGTCGACCCAGGAATGCCTGATACCTCAATGATTAAAAATCCCCTAACTCACATCAAAGAACGTGGTGCGGTTGGTGTTCCTTTATTGTTGGAAAAACTTCGTGAAGAATTGACTAGGTGACTTAAAAAAATACGTTAAAAATCTTTCATTTTTAGTCTTTTATCTATTGCCTTTTATTATCTTTGTAGAAAATCTAATATCATGAATAATTTCGTATATAACATTCCTACAAAGGTATATTTCGGTGAGAATCAGTTGTCTCACCTTGGTGAAGAGTTAAGCAAGTTCGGAACACGCGTCCTCATGACTTACGGCGGCGGTTCTATCAAGAAAAACGGTCTCTACGACAGAATTATGGAAGAGATGAAGAAGGCTGGTCTTGAAGTCTTTGAACTCTCTGGCATCGAACCAAATCCTCGCATCGACTCTGTGAGAAAAGGTGCACAAATCTGTAAGGAACACAATATTGATGTCTTGCTTGCTGTCGGTGGCGGTTCTACAATCGACGCTACTAAAATCATGGCGGCGGCAGCTTGCGTGGAGCATGACGCTTGGGATTTCATGAACGAGAAAAAGGCTCCTATCAACAAAGCGCTGCCTATCGTTACAATATTAACTCTCTCAGCTACAGGCTCTGAGATGGACACAGCGGCGGTCATCAGCAATCCAGAAACCGACGATAAAATCGGTCGCCTTGACCCAAATCTTCTTCCAAAAGTTTCTTTCCTCGATCCATCATTGACATATTCTGTAAGTCAGTATCAGACCGCTTGCGGTTCTGTCGATATTATGTCGCATATCATGGAGGTTTATTTCAATATGAACAAAGACCTTTTCATGCTCGACGCTTTTATGGAAGGTATGTTAAAAACTGTTGTGAAATTCGCTCCTGTTGCGATGGAAACTCCTGATAATTACGAAGCTCGCGCTAACCTGATGTGGACTTCCTCATGGGCAATCAACGGTTTTATCAATGGCGGAAGAGCTAAGGCTTGGAGCTGTCACCCAATGGAACATCAGCTTTCGGCTTATTACGACATCACTCACGGTCTTGGACTCGCAATCCTCACACCTCGCTGGATGGAATATTGCCTCGATGAGACTAACGTTTCTAAATATGTACAGTTTGCAGTGAATGTGTTCGGTGTCGATGCTAATCAAGATGATATGGCGATTGCAAAAGAAGGTATCCAAAGATTATACGATTTCTTCTTCAAGACATTAGGACTCAAGAGCACTTTAAGCGAACTAGGCATCGGAAGAGAACATTTCGAAGATATGGCGGAGAAAGCTTGCGGCGGTGCTGTCTTGAAAGGTTTTAAACCTCTGACAAAAGAAGATATTGTTAAGATTTATGAAATGTGTTTGTAATCAATAAGATAAAAATATGAAAAAGATAATCTTCGTTTGCCTTGGCAATATATGTAGAAGTCCGATGGCGGAATTCGTGATGAAAGACATAGTGGAGAAAGCTGGTCTGTCACACGAATTTGAAATCGCTTCGGCAGCTACATCGACTTATGAAATCGGCAATCCGGTTTATCCGCCAGCACGTCAGAAACTCGCTGAGCACGGAATCGATTGTAAGGGCAAGACTGCGCGTCAGATAACAAAAAGAGACTACGACTATTACGACTATATCGTTGCGATGGACCAAAGCAATATCCGTAATCTTAAAAATATGTTGAGTAATGACCCACAAGGTAAAATATCTCTTTTGATGGATTACACTTCTCGTCCAGCAGACGTGGCAGATCCTTGGTATACAGGTGATTTTCAAGCTACATGGGACGATGTTAGCGAAGGTTGCGAGGCTTTATTGAAATTTATAATGAAGAAATAATAATTAACACTATATTATGAAAAAGATTTTAACATTAGTTTTATTGACATTCGTTTCTTTGGCGTCATTTGCTCAAAGCGAATTCGGAGGTGTGATTTTAAAACAAGAGACACAACTTACTGCTCGTGCTAACGTAGATGAATTGATTTTGAAGGCTTCAGTTCAATATAAAGGTACTGAATCTGTTGCTTTGCAGGGAGTTAAACTTAATTTAGAAGGAACTACAAATGTTTCTGATGTAGAAGAAGTAAGGGTTTATGCGACAGGTCTTAAAGATTATACTAATGGCAGATTTATGGAGACTGCTCAATTGCTCGGCAGCTGCGTTCCTACAGAAGGTGATTTTGAATGTAAACTCGATGGTTCTTTGTTAAAAGGAATTAACTATTTATGGTTGACAGTCAATGTTGCAGAAGACGCTGCTGAAGGTAACTTCGTTGATATGTCTTTGTTGTCAATCACTACAGAAAATGAGACATTTGAAGTTAAGTCACCATCACCAACAGGTCGTCGCGAAATAATCTTGGCTCGCACAACATTGCTTCGTCCAGGCGATTATAACTCATCAAACTATCGTATTCCAGCGATTATCACTGCAAAAGACGGTTCTATCGTAGCGTTTACTGACAAACGTAAATATAACAACACTGACCTTCCTGAAGATATCGACATCATTTGCAATAGAAGTACCGACGGCGGTCATACATGGAGTGAACCAATAACAATCGCTCAAGGCACTGGAAGATTCCAAGGCTATGGCGACGCAGCTCTAGTTCATTCAAAAGATGAAAACGGTTTGTTGGCAGTGTTCGTTGGCGGTCAAGGATTATGGACTTCAACACCAAATGTTCCTCAGAATTCTTATATGGTGAAAAGTTATGACAATGGTCAGACTTGGACTGAGCCAGAAGTGATTACACATTTTATCTATGGTAAGGATTGTACAGATCCAACTCGTAAAAACTGGTACGCTTCGTTCTTCGGTTCTGGTAACGGTTTGTTGACATCGACAGGCAGAATTATGTTCGTTGCAGCTATAAGAGAAAGCGGTAATAACAACACCTTATATAATTATGTAGTTTATTCTGATGACAATGGCGAGACATGGAATGTATCAGGTCGCGCTTCTGTCGGCGGTGATGAAGCTAAGGTCACAGAACTCGCTGATGGACGTATATTGATGAGTATCAGACATGGCGGCAATAGATGGTATAACATCTCTAGCGACGGCGGTTTGACTTGGCAATATAATCCTTCGACATGGTACGACATCGCAGCTCCTGCATGTAATGGCGATTTGATTCGTTACACTTCAGTTAACAATGGCGATGACAAAAACAGACTTCTTCACTCAGTGCCAGTTGGAACAGAAAGAAAAAATGTCACGATTTTCGTTAGTTATGACGAAGGTCAGACTTGGCCAACTTCACGTTGCATAGTGCCTTACAGCTCAGCATATTCTTCATTGTGTATTTTGCCAGACAATACAATCGGCATTTATGTTGAAGAAGATTTTTACACAGGAAAAGATAACTACAGCACAGTATTCTACAACTTCAGCCTCGAATGGTTAACAAAAGGCGCAGATGGCTTTGAAGATGTCGTTTATGAAGTTGCAGTGACTGTAAATCCAGAGAACGCAGGTACTATAACAGGTGCAGGTTCTTTTGAAAAAGATGAAATGGTGACATTGCTTGCAACAGCAAACGAAGGTTATAAATTCCTCAATTGGACTGAAAATGATGAAGTCGTTTCAGAAGAAAGTGAATATTCTTTCACAATTACAAGCGACAGAGAATTGGTCGCTAACTTCGTTTCAACAGAAAGTGTTGATGAGCACTCAGCAAATACATTCAATGTTTTCCCAAGTCCAGCAAGTGTAAATGCAGAAATCAATCTCGGAATGACATACGATAGAGTTGATGTTTATAATTCTGTCGGAGCAAAAGTTGCAGAATATGCTGATACAGATAAGATTGAAGGCATTGAAACAGCAGGCATTTATGTTATCAAGGCTGTTAATGGTAATGATGTAAGAAAATGCAGAATAATTGTGAGATAAATTATTGCTATGAGTTATGAGCTGTGAGCAATGAGCGTCACTTCATCACTTCATTACTTTATAACTAAAATATCACATAATATTTAAAAGAATGAATCGTTATAGAGACGCATTTTTATAGATGTGTCTCTTTACTTAAAAAATATCATTATGAAAGTTAAAAGTTTAATTTATTGTTTGTTAGCATTTTGTGTGCTTGTATTGTCATCATGTGGACCAGAAAATGATGATTATGTAGATAAGGTCGTTGGTGAGTATAATATTAAGATAACTCCCAACATCAGTGTTAAATACGGAAACAGTACTTTGCCAATAACAATAGAAACGATTGAAACAACTGCTGTTGTAACAGAAAAAGATGATGCAGGTAATGTCACGATGCAAATCAATGGCGTCAATGGAGAGATTAGTGAGATGTTTTTTGAAGGATATTGCGATGGTTTAGGATTGAAATTGCAGGATTATCATTATGATGGTGTTTTTTATTCGCCAGAATATGGAATGATATATTGTGATATAGAACTTAAAAATCCAACAGTATCAATCTATAATTCAAGGATTTTGAATTGGAAATCCACATTTACAACAGGAACTTGTGGAATCAATATTTCAGGATTAGATGAAGCAAACTACGACGTGACTGGAAGCATTCAATTTGAAGCCAAAGGAAAATGATGTAAAAAAAAACTGCGAGAAAACCTCTCGCAGTTTTTTTTATAGTCAAAAGCCAATCACTTTCCTCTTTCAGCCATCAATATCTTGATTTCGTTTTCGTTGATGCCGACCATTGCTTCGCCGAGGTCTTCGCTTAACTCTGCCAAGACTTCAGGATTTTTATAGTTAGCAACGGCTTTCACGATGGCTGTAGCTCTCTTCATTGGGTCGCCGCTCTTGAAGATGCCGCTGCCCACGAATACGCCTTCAGCTCCGAGTTGCATCATCAAAGCAGCGTCAGCTGGTGTTGCCACGCCGCCAGCAGCGAAGTTAGGAACAGGCAACTTGCCATTATCGTGAACGTATTGTATCAATTCAAAAGGAACTCTCAATTCCTTTGCAACTTCATATAACTCATCGTTGTTGAGAGAGACGACTCTTCTGATTTCAGATTGCATCATTCTCATGTGGCGTACTGCTTGTACGATGTCGCCGGTGCCAGCTTCGCCTTTGGTTCTTATCATCATCGCGCCTTCGCTGATGCGACGTAAAGCCTCGCCTAAGTCACGAGCGCCGCATACAAAAGGAGCGTTGAATTGTCTCTTGTTGACATGGAAGACGTCGTCAGCAGGAGAGAGGACTTCGCTTTCGTCGATATAGTCGATGCCGATAGCTTCAAGGATTTGTGCTTCAACGAAATGACCGATGCGGCATTTTGCCATGACAGGAATTGATACAGCTTTTTGAATTTCTTTTATCATCTTAGGGTCGCTCATGCGTGACACACCGCCTGCAGCTCTGATGTCGGCAGGAACTCTTTCAAGAGCCATAACTGCCATTGCACCAGCAGCTTCTGCGATACGAGCTTGTTCTGGATTTGTGACATCCATGATAACACCACCTTTTAATAACTCAGCAAGATTACGATTCTTTTCTATTCTTTCTTTCATTTTTAACAGTTTTTAAAATTTTGCTGCAAAAGAATGAAATTAAAATAAGAAACGAATTTTTATGTTCCGATTTTATAAAATTTAGTTCTGAAAATGGATAATTACTAAGAACTCAGAACTAAGGCTATTGAACCTTGACTATTAAACTTTGAGCCAAGAACTTCCAACTTTAAATTATGAATTATGCATTATGCATTATGAATTGTTTTATGGCGTTCCGGCTATCGCCGTCGGGCTTTCCGCTATATCTTTTTCCGCTGTGCTTCAAAAGGATGCCGCTCCAATCCCTAACGCATTGGGAGCTGCTAATTCCAAGTCGCAAACACCAAACAATAATTCCTAATTAAATAGTCGCACGTCCGTGCGCCTCTATGCGAGATATTCCTCAATTCCTCATACCCTTATATCCTCAATTCCCAACTAATAAGACGTAGCCTTATCCTATATTTCTTTCGCCCTTTCAGGGCTCTTAGTTCTTGGTTCTTAGTTCTTAGCTCTTAGCTCTTAGCTCTTAGTTCTTAGTTCTAAACTCCACTGGCGAACATTTTTCTTTTCTTTTGAAGAAAATGGAAAACATTGTCTGTGAAGAGAATCCGAGTTTGTAAGCGATTTCTTGTATGGAGAGATTGGTCGTTTCGATATATACTTTGGCCTCTTTTAAAAGATAATCGTCGATGACGTCTTTGGGACTGCAGTTCAGAAACATATTGGTTATCTGTGAGAGATAACGAGTGCTTACGCAGAGTTTGTCGGCATAGAATGAAACCGAGTGTGATATGTTGTAATATTTCGCTAGTAACGATAAGAACTGGTTGTAAATGACAGTCTTGCGTGATTCTATCTCTTTGTTGGAAACGGCGTAGACAATTTGCTTATGCATATAATCGTGAGCGTTTTCTATCGCGTTGACGATGTTGTCGCCATAGGCGAGGCGAGAAGCTATCGCTGATGAGAGCGCGCCGCCAATGCCATGTTTCTGCCAGCCCTCGGTGTTGTGCGAGGTGAAGAAATGCGCCTTGTCGTTTTCATAAAGCAAAGTGGTGAGCAGTCCGTCGCTGTGTTTTGATGTTCTTAACAAGACAGATTCTGCGCCCATATCAATAAATGTACGAGCGACTTTTATCATATCGTCGTCGGTATTGATTTTGATATTCAGTAATTTCTCGGCTTCCTTGCTTCGTAAGATTAAAATTGAAGCTATGGGAATGAGATGTCGTTTTATTGCTTCGATGGCGTCGTCTGGAATAAGTTGCTCGCCATTAGATGAAAATATTCCTGGAGCAACTATGATGCTTTTCGCTCCAATGACTTCATTTCTAATTGCTTTTATAGTTTGAGCGTCACGAATCAATCCAAGTTTTACAACCTTTGGATGCATGGAACTGACGATATTCTTGACTTGCGATATTATCAATTCAGAAGGAAGGTCGTTTAAGTCGATTGATGTTATTGCCGTCACGGCGTAGAGTCCGAGAGAGGTGATAGTTCTGATATCGGCTTGGATGCCAACGTGTCCAAGAGAGTCTGAAGCGTTGATGCTCAGCACTGGAATTATTTTGGATTTGTTTTCGATATCAGACATCTTTATAAATTTTCAATTTTAAATGTTTGTGCATTAAAACAAAAAAAGCACTTCATTTGAAGTGCTTCTTTCGTGGGGGAGGGTGGACTCGAACCACCGAACTCATCCGAGGACAGATTTACAGTCTGTTGCAATTGCCACTATGCGACTCCCCCAATCTGTCATTAAGAACTTGCCTTAAAAAGACGCTGCAAAGATACGATTTATTTCTTATGTTCCAACAAAAAAATAAACTTTTTTTAAAATATTTTTTATTGTATGATTATCAGTATATAATACTACCTTTTGTGACTGACATTGTCTCGAAAAAGCCTACTGCAGTACCGCCTGGATATATGTTTGTGGAGACATTATACGGCATTCCCATCATCGGATTGGAACCAAAACTGCTCATAATATCTGTTTGGTATGTGATGAATTCTGGGTTGACGCTATATATGCATAGGGTTACTTTGTCGCCATCTTCAACTATTGGGTAATAGTTCATATCATAAACGTATGTGCTGTCATTGTCATAATAAGTCTGTGTTGTCTTGAAGGTATGTACGCTTTGTTCACCAATCATACTTGCCATTTCAGGGCCATTGAAATACATCCCGGACAGATGCTTTAAAGAAATGCTGTTGCAACTTAAAAATGAATTGTCCTTGAGAATTGTGTCGTTGACGATGATATTTATCAGATAACTAACATCAGGGTCATCAACAGATTGGAAATATGGATATAGACTTGTTGTAGTGTTGTTTACATTTTCCATGAAATTATTAGCGAAAGTGTTTTCAATTTCTTTTACGGCCATGGAGTCAATCTGACTGATATTCTCTCTCATCTTAGATTGTGAGTAATAGTTATGTAAGCCATCTTCATCAATGATATTAACAGAGAGATAATATGTCTTTCCTACGATGCCTGCGACGGAATCAATAGTTTCATAATAGCCTTTTCTTTCTGTCTCTTCAAAATAAATAGTGTCGGTGCCGTCGTGGATGAATACTTCTGCACCGGAAATCATCTCGGCTTCATCTTCAGAATAAAAATCGGTGGTTTTGCTTATTACAATCTGATGCTTCTTGTATTCGTTTGTGAAATAACCGTTTATGCCGACAAGATGTTTGCCATCCTCTGTGTCTATTCTGAAATCTTCTATACAAGAAGTCATCAAAAATGATATGGCTAATATTAATAAGGTGAGATATTTCTTCATGGCATTTAGAATTTAAAATTATATGATATAGATGGTATAAATGAGAAAATCGCGACTTTCTGTGTGTTGATGCTGTTTCCTTCTGTCACAAATAATACAGCCCATGTGTTCTTGCGTCCGTATGCGTTGTAAACGGAGAAGTTCCATTCGCCTTGCCAGTTTTTCTTTTCTTTGCATTTGATGGTCGCTGACAAGTCAAGGCGATGATAATCAGGATATCTGCTATTGTTTCTTCCGTCATAGATGGCGTATGTTATTCCATCTATTGTATATTTTCCGCAAGGATATGTCACAGGTTGTCCTGTTGTATAAACCCAAGTCGCAGACACGTCGAAGCGTTTGTTGAAAGCGTAGTTTAAGACAATGCTGATATTATGCGGCTTGTCGTAAGGGGAGACGTATTCTCTGTCGAAGTTGATTCCAGGAGTCTTTCTCATTGATTTACTGTAAGTATAAGAAATCCAGCCAGAGAAATTACCGAAATTTTTTCTAGCTAAAAACTCGATTCCGTAAGCGTAGCCTTTACCTTTTCTTACCTCGCCGTCGATGTATAAGTTGCCGATGAAAGAAGCATTATCGACGAAGTCTATCACGTTGTGCATTCTTTTATAATAAACCTCGACAGAAGTCTCAATCTCGTCATTCAGGAAATTACGGAAGTAACCTAAAGCAAATTGGTCACATTTCTGAGGCTTGATGTTAGGACTTGCAGGAAACCAGAGGTCGAATGGAATGCCTCCTGTCGCATTTGTCGCGACTTGCGCATATTGAACCGTTCTGAGGTATGAAGCTTTTATTGAAGAAAACTCATTGATTTGATAAATCGCGCCAAGGCGAGGCTCAAGGTTTATTTGCGTGTTGAAAATCTCGCCTTTGTCGTAATCAATCTGGTCGTAACATTCGTATTTGTCATCGAAGAGGAAGAGTGTTTCTTTGCCTATATTTTGAAACATGGAAAGACGAAGCCCGTAACGTATTGAAAACAAAGGTCCTAATTTGTGATCGTTTGTATAATAAAGAGCATATTCCAATCCTTTACGGACGACTTCACTCGCTGGGTCGACGCCAAGAAGATTAGCAATTGAGCCAGTCTCATCTTTCAGTTTACCCTGTCCGTATTGATGGAAGGTAGCTGCAGCACCGAAGCGTGACGTAATATTGTCATTCATCAGATAAGTAAAATCGTATTTTGCGGACACATCTTCAATTCCAGCTATGATATTGAATTGGTAAGGATCCATATCGATGCCGATATCGTATCTATAATTGGTGTAAAACAAAGATAAGTTGGAAGTTAGCTTGTCGTTGAATATGTGGTTCCATCGAGCAGTGACGTTTTTATTTCCGTATTTCATTGTCAGCAAATCTGTTACACCTAATACGTCGTCGCCGAGATATGTCGAGATGAAGACTCTGTTTTTATTGTTTATAGTATGCATTATCTTCGCATTGAAGTCGTAGAAATGCAATGAGTTACCTCTTAATCGTTTAATCAAGTTACATGCTAAGACTCCGCCGTAAGTGATGCGACCGCCGATTAAGAATGCGCTTCTGCCTTTGTTGAACGGCATTCCAAGAGTTAGGCGGCTTGTCAGTGCGCCGATGCCACCTTGCATATTGAATTTATGTGGAATTTCATCTAATGTGGTGATGTCCAGCACTGAAGAAAGACGGCTGTCGTACATCGCAGGTATGTCGCCTTTGTATAAAGTAGCGTCTTTTATCACGTCGTTGTTGAAAATAGAGAAGAAACCCAAGAAATGAGAAGCGTTATAAATAGGCACGTTGTCTAAAAGAATGAGATTCTGGTCGGGGTTGCCGCCGCGTACGCTGAATCCCGATGAGCCTTCAGATGCAGCATGCACACCAGGCATAAGTTGTATCGTCTTGATGACATCGACTTCGCCCATCAGTGCGGGAATCTTCTTGATTCTTACCATGTCGATGGTCTGTACACTCATCTTTAACTCTCTGACATTCGCATCCTTACGCTGACTGGAAATCACGACCTCGTCGAGCATTTTATTATCGACTTTAAGATTGATGTCCAATGTCTTGACAGAGTTATGGACGTTGACATGCCGTGTTTCAGTGATATAACCGACAAAAGAGAAAGATATGTCGTAAGAACCTTCTGGCAAAGAAAGTTCGTAATGACCGTCAATGTCAGTCGATGTCCCTTTTTTCAACGACTCGACAAAAACGGTGACGCCAGTCAGAGCCTCCTTGCTGCCAGCATCTTTGACGATGCCTTTAAGATTCTGTCCTGTAATAAGTTCCGAAGAGAATAATATCAATAAAAACAATAAAAATCTGTGCTTCATAAAACGGAAATATTGTCTTACAAAGATATGTTTTATTTGTTAAAGCAATCCACGAATCTTCACGAATTTTCACTAATCACTTCGTGTCAGTTCAGTGTCTTTTCGTGGACAAAAACTATCCACGAATTTTCACTAATCATTTCGTGTAAGATTAGTGTTCTTTAGTGGACAAAAACTATCCACGAATCTTCACGAAATTTCACTAATCATTTTGTGTCAGTTTAGTGTCTATTCGTGGACAAAAACTATCCACGAATTTTCACGAAATTTCACTAATGATTTCGTGTCAGTTTAGTGTTCTTTAGTGGACAATTTTTATTTATTCTTAGTGGATGAAAAATGAAATATTATCGTGGATAATATGAAATACACTGCGCATTGCCCCCAGAGTGTAATCATTTCTGGAACGACATTACTCAAATCGCCTCCCATACAATCGAGTTTCACGAATGCTAAAGTCGCGGGAGCCGTCGGGATGAGATAGTGGAATATCTTCCAATGCCACGGCATAAGCTCCAAAGGGTAGGAGATACCCGTTAAAAAGACGAGCGGAACCGACATAAACACTATGAAAAACAATGGCATATCGCCGTCGGTGTACAAAGGCGACAATGAAAGACAGAAGAACACACTAGCGAAAAGATACGGAATCATCATGATGATGATATCAAGAGAATTACCCAAATGCGGAAGGTCGAAAATCAAAGGCAACAAACCCAAGAAGAAAACTGAAAACACACTATAAATCATCACATTAGTAAACGCCTTACCTAAAACTATTTTTATAGAATAGCCCCAACTTGTAGTCTTGTTGTCTCGTAGTCTTGTAGACTTCTCCTCCCCACACCTCATCGCTACTGTAATCATAAGTGTCTGAAAGATAATGATAACCATGACAGGCGGAATGAGATAAGTGCCGTAGCCTTCAGATGAATTATATAATGGCTCGTTCACGATATCGACTGCCTTGTCGTTTGCAAGAAACAGAACGTCAATCATATTGAGCGACTCGACCATCTCAGGAAGTAACTCGCTATTGATATCCAAAGAAGCGAAATTGACAGCCTCATATATGTTAAGGTAATCCAGGAACGAAAGCGTGGAGCCATAAACCACACATTGAGCCTGATTGCCTTTCATGATTTCTTCTTTTAATTCACTTGGAATATAAAGAAAACCAACGATTTCCCTCTCGATAAGCATACGCTTAGCCTCATCGAAATTCATCGTTTTTGAAACGACCTTCACCTGCTGAGTAGCGTCGATATAATCAACGAAATGCCGACTCAAATCAGATTGCGACATATCGACGATGGCAATCGGAGCTTCTTTATATACATTAGTGTTATACAATAAGTTATAAAGAAAACCATAACCAACATTACCCAAAATCAATACAATCAAAATCGGGATGTTGGTTCCAATCGCCCTGAATTCATTGGATATTATTTTGATGATTTCGTTCATGATTTTTATTCAACAGTCAACAGACAACAGTCATTCTTCATTTATTTTAGACGCAGCAATTACATATTGTTAATTTTTATTGTGTAATTGATACGTCTCTACCATTACTTCATCACTCCATTACTCCATCACTTCTCAGCTCAATGCCCATAGCTCGCAGCCTTGTATTTGTGTTTCAAAATCACTGTCGCCAATATTATCAAAATGTTAAAAGACATTAAGACAATGAGATGTTCCCAGTAATAGATAAAGGCGTGACTTTCAAAGCGAAGGTAGTCGGTCATCACGACGAAGTGACGAATCGGGAAGAAGTACGATAGTTTTTCGAAGAACGGGTACATCGCGTTTACGGGGAAAGTCACGCCGGCAAAAGTGGCTCCCAACGAACCGAACATCGAGATGAAACTGATGATTATCGGTAAGTTGGGATATATAGAGAAAAGGAAGATTGCGATGGAACAGGTGGCGAGTATGAAGAGAACGCATACCGCTATTATTGCAAAAATGCTAGAACTTAAATCGAATTCCAATACGTTAAACATCAGTACGTTAGCGAATATTGCCACCGAAGAGAATATTATAACGTAAGGAAACATCTTGCCTAAAACCACGTTTGTGAATTTTCTGTTTCCCGCTATGAGACAGTCTCTTATCTTTCCGTTTTTGTATTCAATACCGAAAGAATAAGCAATGTTAAGTAATATTAAGATTTGGAACAAAACCCAGAAATATGGAAATGAGAGATACGAGGTGTAATTCAACGACGGATTGTAGAGTGGGTGAGCGCTGATGCTTATCGGCGAGGCGATGCTTTCCACAGTCTTCTCGTCGATGCCGAGGAAATTGGCAGTCTCTTGTAATGGATTTACAGCTATGATTCTTAATACGTTAAGAAAACCTTGCAGCACTTCCGAGCCGACGCTTAAAAATGCGTAATGATAACAAAGAGTGAGACTAGTGTTTTTGTTGGCATTGACGTCAGATTCGAACTCATTCGGTATTATGAGATAACCGTAAATCTCCTTCGAGAGAAGAGCGTCGCGAGCCTCGGCGGTGTTAGCAACTACCTGTGTCACACGAATTTCGGGCACCGCCGAGCATAGCCGCGTGATGTTACGCGACATACGGCTGTCGTCCTCGTCCACGATGGCGACAGGAATACTGTCTATCATCCCATCACCGAAAATCGTCGTCATGAAAAACAAAGCAAACAAAGGAAAAACCAATGCCGTGAAGAGATACAACGGCCTCGAAGTCAAGACCAAACACTCCCTCTTCACAACCGCAAAAAATCCACCTTTCATAAATTCATAATTCATAATTTTAGACACCATCCCAATTGTAAAACCTCCATCACTTCATCACTTCATCACTTCAATCCGTAGACGCAGCAATTACATATTGTTAATTTTTATTGTGTAATTGATACGTCTCTACCATAACTCCTAACTCCTAATTCCTAACTCCTAACTAATCAGACGCAGCAATTACATATTGTTAATTTTTATTGTGTAATTGATACGTCTCTACCAGAACTCCTAACTCCTAATTCCTAACTCCTAACTCCTAACTCCACCACCCCCGTCATCCCCGCTCTCAATCCCTCCACCTTCGTCGCTGGAACCGCCTGTATCTCAAAGGTTCTCATGTCATAACCACCAGTGTCTTTCGTCGCTTTCCATGTCGCGAAGCTGCCGAGAGGTGAGATGTAGTTGATGATGAACGGCACTTCCTTCATACCCAGAGCCGGGATGTAACACATTATCGTTCCGCCCATCTTGAAATGCGGCAGCAAATCCTCGCGCACGTTAAGGACAAGGTACGGATTGTCGATGTCGATGACCGTCATGATGTTAGTTCCTATTGAAGTCAACTCGCCTTCGTTCAATGAGATAGATGCCACTTCGCCAGATATTGGCGACGTCAGACTAGCGTCGTTGAGCAGCGCTTTCACCACCTCGCTGTTGTTCTGGGCAGCCACTGCCATCGCCTTCGCCGACGCCTTGTCCTCTTCCTGCGCGCCCTCCAGAGCGAGCTGATACTGATAATACGCCGCGCGCTCAGCCGCCAATGCCGACTTATAAATCGCCTCGGTCTCGTCTCTTCGCTGCAGGCTCACGATGGAATCCTCGTACAAAACCTTGATTCTCTCGTATGTCGTCTTCGCCAGTTTCAGGTCAGCCTTCGTGCCGTCCCACAACTCCTTCGTTATGGAAACCAGTTGCTTACGCGAGCCAGCGTCGATTTTGTCACTCTGCAAAGACGCCGCATTCTCCAAAGCCTTCTGTGCCTCATATTCTGCGATGACCTCCTTCGAAACGATGTGCACCAAAGTGTCGCCCTTGCCAACACGCTCGCCCTTTTTGACCCAAATACTCTCAACCCTTCCCGGCAACAAACCAGAAATATTATACTCCTCAACCTCAATCTGACCCTGCAAAACAATCTCCTTATCCTTCATAAGAAAAATCCCAAGAATAGATAAAGTCAATATTATCAATAAGATAACCACAAACAAAACAAATAATATTTTATTAGAAGCTTTCATCTTTTTTTGCATTGAGCCGTGAGCAATGAGCCACGAGCAGATTATTTTAATTGTTAATTTTTATTCTTCATTATAATCCCCCTCAACTCATAATTAAGCATTATGCATTATGCATTATGAATTGAATCATGGGCGTTCCGGCTATCGCCGTCGGGCTTTCCGCTATATCTTTGCTCGTTTCATTCTCGTCTCGCTCCCCAAACTCGTTCCACAAAAAATCCCGTTTCCGTCCCCAAAAACCGTTTCGCTCGCAAAGGATGCCGCTCCAATCCCTAACGCACTGGCAGCTACTAATACCAAAGCGCTGCTCATAGCTCACAGCTCACAGCCCAGAGCCTAAAAACGATTCAAAAAACTCCGGAATCCCACACAAACAACACAAATTCGCCAGAGCAATGTCATATTCGAAATAAGTCGTCAGCAAAAGCAAGTTCGTCTTGTTGACAAGGTTAAGAGCGTCAAGCACTTGCTGTGAAGTACATAATCCTTCACTGAACGATTTCTTCCTGATGCGATACACTTCCTGCGCGAGTTCCAAAGAAGACTGCAGCTCCCCAGCATTGATGCAGGCTTGTTTCAGCTTAGCATGCCATTCATCCACAGCGACTTCCAAATCATTCTTCAACGAAATCTGTGTCTCTGCCACAATCTCCGATTCTATCTTCGTAAGTTGGATATTACGTTCCCTCGCGAGACCGTCGAAGATGTCCCATACCAAATTCACGCCTCCGATAGTGTTGGGAATCATATTCTTAGTAACCTGATACGAGGCTATAGTCTGCTTGCCATAAAGCGAAATCACAGGATAATAATTCGACTGACTCAATCGTAGATTCGCCTTCGCGATGTCATCGTGCAAATCAGCCTGTTGAAAGACGTAAGCATTCTCTTTCATCATATCCTTGAACCACTCCAACTGCGGATATTTCTCATTGATAAACAGTGGAGTAGAGGTGGCGATTGGCTGTTGGCTATTGGCTGTTAGCTGTTGGCTATTAGCCATTGACTGTTGACTGTTGTCTGTTGTCCGTTGACCCAATAAAAAGGACAGCGCTTCTCTAAGAACTTCCGCTTGATTTTCAACGTCTTTGAGATTTCTCTCGCTTTCATCAAGAGCGACTTTCACGATGAGACGTTCCGCCTTGTCGAACATGCCGATAGCTTCCATCTTAAGAGCCTGCGAATAATGATTGTCAGTCATATCGTGAGTCTCTTTCAAGACCTTAATCATTGACTCAGCGAGACTTAAAGAGAAATAAACATTAGCGAGTTCTAGATATTTAGCAGCGCCAACAGATTCTTTATTGATTTCCGATAAAGCCTCGTTACTTTTAGCCAACTTATTGGCGTACAACCTTTTCGTACCAGTAAAAATAGGATATAGAATTTCCAAGTCTATTGAGCCGAAGTCATCTTCAAATATAGGAACCTCGAAAGCAAGGTCGCCCAGTTCGTTAGAGATGAGATTGAGAATCTCAGGCACGAGAGGCGTTTCCGCATATTTCTCCTTAAAAGGCTCAAGCAGAGAAGCATAATCCTGCGAGACGCCAATCCCATTCGACATCATAGTATAATCCGCCGTCATTGTGATAGTAGGCAGCCAGCTAGCATTTATCAGCTGCGACTGCCGTTTCGCCAGCAGCGTACTTTTCTCAGCAGCCCTTATCGTCGCATTATTCTCCAACATCATATCGACCGCCGTCCGAAAGTCAATGACATTGCCCGACACTGTCTCTTGACAACTGACAGCTGAATGCTGACAGCCGACGGCTAAAAACAATATGAAAAAGTAAAAAGGTTTCATAGATCCAGATTTATTGACCTATAAACCGACAAGGAGAGAAAAGGTTCAAAAGGGGGGAGGCGGAAAATAATTTTTCAACAAATGTATTTTTAAAGTAATTTTTTTCTAATATTGCGATACATAATAAGTATTAACTAAAACCATAAGCACAAAACAGAAAAAGAGGAATTTTACCGACATATTATATTGAATAGATAGCATTTGTAGCTGTCCTTGAACACCAATTTTCCACAATCGTCCTCTTAGGAGGACAAACACATCAAGGCCGAGTTACCAGATGCCGTATATCATACGGCGTGGAATAACTTGTTTAGATGTGTGGGCGTGGAAACCCGGTGTTCGAGCTGTTTCGGGCGAAGCAAATGATATTTCGTGGAAAGAATTATTTGTAAAAGCAATCGTGTCATACCTTATGGATGATGAAAACTCTCCAAATGAAATTGATGAAAAAGAAACCGAATGGTTATATAATAAAATCAAGGGAGACGGAACAATCGATGAAACGGAGAAAGAATTGTTATTGACTCTAAAATCAAGAGCAAAAATATTTCCAAGTCGATTAGAAGAATTGCTCTAAAATAATCAGTCAATCAAAACCGCCTGATAGAAATGTTGGGCGGTTCAAATATATAATCATTCATCCAAAACAACTTGAAAATATTGAATTTAAATTGTTTGTGCGATGATATAACAATAAATTTAAAACTATAAAAGTTATGAAAAGAATAATTACCATCTTATTTGTATTCTGTATGTCGTTAATATATGCAGAAAAATCATATTCTCAAAACAAGACTAGAATAGATGTTACCGATAAATTATCAATAGAAATTCCAGATAATTACATTAGAAAAGAATGCAAGTCATGTTTGATAGATGCTGAGAATAAAAATAATGGTAATATAATACTTATAAAAACTTTAGCTGTTAAAGATTATGTGGATGTGCTTTCTGGAGAGGTAAGTTATTTTAATCCAGGATACATAAGGAAATCAATGGATACTTTATGCTTTAATATTTCTGATGCAAAATTAATCAAAAAAGAAAAGGAAAAGTTTTATAGAATGGATGAGGATTATGTGAAAAAATATTATGAATTGGGAAATGATAAATTTATAACATATACATTCTATACAAATAAAAATCCGTATTGTATTCTGTTTACATACAATAATGAGAATGAGTTAAAAACAATTGATGATATCATAGAATCAATTGAAATGAAAATGAATTTCTTTGGCGAGTTGTATTATATGTTTATGACATCAATATTTATGGTTTTGTTTTTATTTGGTGTAGGGGGATTCATAGTAGTAGCAATAAAAGATAGCTGTAATCCTATTAGAAATGCAGTCATTTTTTATTTGGTTACTTTTGCATTAAGTTTTATTTTAGTCCCATCGTATGGTTTGTTATCTAAACTAATCTTTCCGTTAATACTTTTTGAAATGTGTAAATACTATGTGGAAAAACATGCAAAATGAAATAGAGCAGAAATTGAAAGTCAACAGAATCAGCCCTTGAAAGAAAAAGGCGCAAAGATTCAGTTATTCACTGGTGGTGATGCTAATTACCAGTGTTTAGGAACGGCCAGGCGATGTTCTGGTATATCCAGCTCGTCCTGGTCGTAAATACGGACATGCCGTAATTGTAGTTGACGTTGCGAGAAACAAATCAGGCAAGGTCGCCATCATGTGCGCTGAAAGAAATACACCAGCTCGTAATCAGCATATCGTGCGGATTTTCAATCCTTTCAGAAATCCGTGGTTCATCTTTGATGAAACTGATGAAATCTTTTTGATTGGTCCATTCCGTTTTAATAAGAATGAATTACGTTGTTATTAAAAATAGATAGTAACAACCTCCATCGAGCTTACAGCACTTTGGAAATAATCACAGTCGTACCATCTTCCTGTCAAGTTCTTGTCATCTTCTTATCAAGTTCCTGCAAATCTATTTTATTTCACGAATCTATAGTTAAACTCTTCAATCCCTGCCGTCTTGGAGAAATCGCTTTTTTAGTTAGGAGTTAGGAGTTAGGAATGGAGTAGAGACGTAACAATTACACCATAAAAATAGACAATATGTAATTGCTGCGTCTCAAAACACCTAATCTCATGAGACGCAGCAATGTGTGTTTATGTGCAGGAAACATTGATACGTCTCTACCAGTTTGTCATCAATTTCCGTTAACTTGCAAGTGCCACTTGCACAGATTACATGGTATCATCATATTTCATTACTTTCAGATTTTTTGTTGGAAATGGGACATGGTTTTGCATACATAGGGCGACAATATCATATGATACGGAGAAATTGTTTTCAGATGTAGCATCATCATTGCCTCAAATAGAAGATTTAGAAGCATTACTAAGTGAGGAATAGATTTTTTTCAAACCTTAAACTTTAATCTGCTAACGGCAACATTCTTTCCGTTTTTGTCACTGGAATCTGAATCTAAAACAGAAAGTGAAGAAGTAACGACCTGCATTGATGGTCGCAATGTTGGGAAAAATATAAGACCGGTATCGGATTGATTATCACTTGTTGTGAATCGTAACTGCTCATTGCTCACATCTCACAGCAATCCCCTAAGCAAAATCCGTGCGATAAGGAGCTAAGGATTTGAGGAGTTAAGTAAGATGGTAGAGACGCGTCAATGTTACCTAAAAAAATAAACACACATTGACACGTCTGATTTATTATGAATTGTTGTTTGAAGCTCGCGACTTGGAATTAGCAGCCCCCAATGCGTTAGGGATTGAAGCGGCATCCTTTGCGGAGCGTAGCGGAGCAAAGATAGAGCGGAAAGCCCGACGGCGATAGCCGGAACGCCATAAAACAATTCATAATTCGTAATGCATAATTCATAATTGAAAGTTGAGAATTAGCTAACTTTTTCATTACTCCATCACTCCATTACTATAACCTTAAACCCCAAATAGCTGACGGCAAAAATCCGTGTAAATCCTTGCAATACGTGGAATCATATTTTTTATGCTAATCCGTGGAAAAAAATATTTCCCGACATCTCTTTTTCTCAAAAAAAATGCGTAGTTTTGAAAAGATGATTTCTCGATTTTATGTCGTTGAAAATCAGTCTCACGTTATCCATTATTTTTAAAAGTGTAGCTATGTTTTTGATATTCGACACAGAGACCACCGGTCTTCCGCTTGATAAGAATGCGCCCTTGACTAACTTCAACAACTGGCCGCGTATGGTGCAGCTGGCTTGGCAGATTCATGATGCTAACGGTAAGTTCGTCAAGGCTGAGAATCACATCATTAAGCCTGA
>JAFOBJ010000086.1 GCA_017381865.1 Bacteroidales bacterium | reverse complement strand
ATCTTAAAAATCATAAATATGGCCGTACTTAAATTTTTTAAAAAGAAAAACAAAATGGCTCAAATAGAAGCAAAAGAAGTAGATGGTGCAGAAGTTAAAGCATTGCAGGCTGAAGTTAATGCTCTTAAAGCCGAACTGGAAAAGACCAAGAAGGCCTTAGCTGAAGCATTGGATGCAGCCCAGCCAAAGGAAAAGACAATTAAGGATGGGCACGAATATGTTGATTTGGGCTTGCCAAGCGGCTTGAAGTGGGCTACATGCAATATCGGAGCGAGAGCTCCTGAAGCTTCCGGCGATTATTTCGCATGGGGAGAATTCAAGACCAAGAAAAGTTTTAGCGAAAGCGGTAGCCTTACATACGGCAAGAAGAAGTACAGTATAGAAATAGCAGGTAACTCATGGCTTGATGCAGCACGAGCCAACTGGGGCGGCAGTTGGAGAATGCCGACCAAATATGAATGTCAGGAGCTTATTGACAAATGCAAGTGGGAATGGGTTGCAGTAAACCGCGTTAACGGCTATAAGGTAACAGGACCAAATGGTAACAAAATCTTCCTTCCTGCTACGGGCAGCCGTAGCGGGTCATTGCACTATTTTGCTGGAAGCGACGGTTACTATTGGAGTTCTACGCCTGACGAGAGCAATGCCATTTACGCGTTCAACCTCTACTTCAATTGCGACGACAGTCACTACGTGGACTACATCAGCCGTTACAGCGGTTTTTGTATTCGTCCTGTTTCAGAATAAAAGCGAAGCGCTTGGTTTAATGCATAATTCATAATTCATAATGCATAATTGGGGTGTTGCTCTGATAAGGGTGACACCTTTTTTTAATTGAAAATTGAAAGGTGAAAATTGAAAATTGGCTGACAGCGGTCAGCAATCAGCAATCAGTTGAAATTAACTTTCAGTTTTCAATTTTCAACTGAAAAAATCAGCTCCGAAGGAGCGACAGTTTCCAGGCAGGTGATGAAGCACGCAGTGCGGAATCCCTGCAAGAAAAGTTTTAAAACAAATCAGAGCGCCGAAGGTGCGACAGAAAATACCTCTGTCGTGCTTTCGGTACTTTTTATATCATCATGGTTGTGAATGCAGGGGTTCCGTGCTTCGCACTCCACCGCCTGCCTGGGAACTGTCGTCACTACGTGACTTTTTTAAAGACACCGAGTCACTAAGTTGCCGAGTTACTGAGTTTTTAAGTTCCTAAGTTCCTAAGTTGCTGAGTTTCTGAGATTTTGAATTTTTTGTGGTGACGTGGCTTGTCGCATCCAATGTAGAGACGCGTCAATAGTATCCTGCAAAAAATAAAGAAACATTGATACGTCTCATTTTTTGTAGGATTCGTATTTGTTTTTTGAGACGTGTCAATGCGTTTTATGGCATGTCGCATTGATGCGTCTCTACAGGGCGAATCTTTTTTTTACACGTTGCGTTAGGGATTGGAGCGGCATCCTTTGCGAGCGAGTCGGGATTTGGGTACGGGGAATGGGAATGGGATTCAGGGACAGATTTTTTTGAGCGAGGAGAAATGAGGCGAGCAAAGATATAGCGGAAAGCCCGACGCGTAGCGGAACGCCCTAAAACAATTCATAATGCATAATTCATAATGCATAATTGGGGTTTAATAGTTAATAGTTAATAGTTCAAAAAATAATTCCTAATTCCTAACTTCTCAAAAAAATCTGTTGTTTTTAAAAAAGTTCAAAAGCCAATGTTCAAAAGCCAAAAGCCTTAGCTTAAAAAAAACTTTAGCCTTTAGTCATTAGCCTTTAGTCTTTTTCTTATCTTTGCCACTTTAATTCATTAGCATTAATTTATCTAAAAATATCAGTAATGTTTACTATAGTTAGAAAAGAAGAGTTAGCTCAAGAAACATATTTGTTTGAAATTGAGGCTCCACGTTTGGCAAAATCTGCTTTGCCTGGTCAGTTCTTAATCGTTAAGATGACTGAAAAGTCAGAACGTATTCCTTTGACAATTAGTGATTACGATGTTGAAAAAGGAACAATCATCATAGTTTTCAAAGCCATCGGTAAGTCAACAAGATTGATGGCTGAATATAATGTAGGTGACAAATTCGCTGACGTGGTTGGTCCATTAGGAAAACCATCAGAATTCGTTCATCTCACAGACGAAGAACGTAAGAGCAAGAGATTCGTTTTCGTTGGCGGCGGCGTAGGTATCGCTCCAATCTATCCTCAGGTTAAATGGTTATACGAACACGGCATCGAGGCTGACGTCATCGTCGGTGCTAGAACCAGAAGCCTCCTCGTTTATGAAAAAGAACTCGAAGCTATTTCTAACTTATACGTCACAACAGACGATGGTTCATCACCATATAAAGGCTTAGTTACAGAGATGTTGCAACGTCTCGTCGATGAAGGCAAGCAATATGACGAAGTCATCGCTATCGGTCCTCTCATCATGATGAAGTTCGTTTCACAACTCTCAACAAAACTCGGCATCAAATGTACAGTAAGTTTGAATTCAATCATGGTTGACGGCACAGGTATGTGCGGCGCATGTCGTGTCACTGTCGGCGGCGAGACAAAATTCACCTGCGTCGACGGTCCAGAATTCGATGGCGCACAAGTCGACTTCGAAAACGTGATGAAACGTCAGGCTATGTATAATAATGTAGAAGGACATAAGATTCTCGAGAGAGAAGAAAAAGAAGAAGGACACCAATGTCATGTTGGCGGCATCGTTGAAGAAATGCGTGACAACAAGAAACGCGTTCCAGTCCGCGAGCAAGACCCTAAAGTGAGAGCCACAAACTTTGAAGAAGTATGTTACGGCTACGATGCAGAAGAGGCTATCATCGAAGCACAACGCTGCTTGAACTGCAAGAACCCACAATGCGTCAAGGCTTGTCCTGTCAATATTGAAATCCCACAATTCGTACATTTCGTAGCAGAAGGCAACTTTGAAGAAGCTGCACGCGTCATCAACCGCAACTCAGCTCTTCCATCAGTATGCGGCCGAGTTTGTCCACAAGAGTCACAATGTGAAGGCTCATGCGTCATGGGCAAGAAATTCGAGCCAATCGCTATCGGCAAACTCGAACGTTTCGTCGGCGACTGGGCACGCGAAAACAATGTCGAATTTGAAAAGCCAAGCGCAAAGAACGGACATAAAGTCGCTGTCGTTGGTAGCGGTCCTGCAGGTCTCACATGTACAAAAGACCTTATCATGATGGGTTACGACGTAACAGTTTTTGAAGCATTGCACGAATTAGGCGGCGTTTTGTCTTACGGTATCCCTTCATTCCGTCTTCCAAAAGAAACAGTCGTTCGTCATGAAATAGAAAACCTCAAGAAACTTGGCGCTAAGTTTGAAAAAGATGTCATCATCGGTCGTACAGTAACAATCGACGAGTTGATGGAAAAAGAAAACTTCGAAGCTGTATTCATCGGTTCAGGCGCTGGTCTTCCTAAGTTCATGAACATCCCTGGAGAAAACCTCTGCGGCGTTGTTTCAGCTAACGAATTCTTGACAAGAAATAATTTGTTATTTGCATATAAAGAAGGTTTTGAAACACCAAACTTCGTAGGTAAGAAAGTTGCAGTCGTTGGTGGCGGTAATGTCGCTATGGACGCTGCTCGTACAGCATTGCGTCTCGGAGCAGAAGTTTATATCGTTTATCGTCGTTCAGAACAAGAACTTCCAGCTCGTGCTGAAGAAGTACATCATGCTAAAGAAGAAGGTGTTATCTTCCGTCTTTTGACAAATCCTAAAGAAATATTAGGCGATGAAAACGGCTGGGTCAACGGTATGAGATGCGTTGAGATGGAACTCGGCGAACCAGACGCTTCAGGACGTAGAAGTCCGGTGGAAAAAGCAGGTTCTGAGTTTGTACTCGACGTCGATATGGTTATCATGTCACTCGGTACTTCACCAAACCCATTGATTTTAAGTACAACAGCAGGT
>JAFOBJ010000085.1 GCA_017381865.1 Bacteroidales bacterium | reverse complement strand
CTATTGCACTCCATCACCTGCCTATTGTCTGCCGTTCCTCCGGAACTTCAATATTAGAATATATTGGTAAATATTTTAAATTTAGGATAGAAAAAAAGACAGGTAATTTGGGCTGTTTTATATGCCCATTACCTGTCTTTTTTTCGCTCAACTGCCAACCATTTTTGGCAACATTACCGAAAATAGCAAACGCTATATAAAATAATATGTTTATTTAATTTCCTTTTCTTAATTTATATGTTTTATCATTACAAATATTTGAGACGCAGCAATTACATATTGTTATTTTTAATAGTGTAATTGATACGTCTCTACAATTATGAATTCTTCACAGCTTCTCCAATCGCTTTTCCTAAATTATAAAGTCTCTCGACATCTTCATCGCGATATGGTGCGCCTTTCACTTCAACAGATTCCATTGGACGTTGCCATTCGTTTTTGTCAGCAATGCCGTTGATATATTTCACACCGCCGCCGCCCCAGCTCATGCCGCCGAATACGCCGTAGACCTTGTCTTTAGGTTTGAATTCTGTGAGTTCATGTAATAACAATGTCATGTCTGGGAACACGCTGCCATAGTGAGCGCAAGCGCCGATGATGCAGCCTTTATATTTCCAGATGTCGCTGATGATATGCGACACTTCTGTCTTAGAAACGTCATAAATCTTGATATTCTTAACGCCAGCTTCTGCCACGCCACGAGCGATGATGTCGGCCATAAGTGCTGTGTTGCCATACATTGAACCGTAAGCGATGACGACGCCTTCGTCGTTGCCGCCTGTGCTCCATTTAACATATCTGTCGAAAACCCATTGCAAGTTGCTACGCCATACCAAGCCGTGTGATGGAGCAATCATCTTGATTTCCACTGGTGCTAGTTTCTGAACAGCCTTCACCACTTGACTTGCAACTTTGCCAACGATGTTAGCGTAGTAGCGACGCATATCGTCTTCGTAGAAATCGAGGTTTGCCTCGTCGTCGAAGATGCAGCCGTTGAGAGCTCCGAAGCCGCCGAAAGCGTCATTAGAGAATAATATCTTGTTTGTTTGTTCGTATGTCACCATTGACTCTGGCCAGTGAACCATAGGAACGGTGAAGAACTGAAGTGTATGTTTTCCGAGGCATAATGTCTCGCCGTCAGCAACTATTTTCTTGTTGTTCAATGGTCCGTAGAAAGCTTCGAGAGGACCGAAAGTCTTAGCATTTCCGATGACTTGAACATCAGGATATTCTTGTACGATAGCACGAACAGCGCCGCTATGATCTGGTTCGTCGTGATTGATGACGAGATAATCTATCTTACGGTCGCCGAGAACGCTTTTTATTTTGAAGAGGAATTCAGCCATGAAGCTTACTTCCACAGGGTCGATGAGAGCAACTTTATCATCGACGATGAGATATGAGTTGTATGAAACTCCGTTAGGAAGTTCCATGTGATTTTCAAATAAGTCAGTCTTTCTGTCGTTGACACCTACATAAAAAATGTCGTCTGTTAGTTTTATTTTTAGCATATCAATATTTGTTAGTGGTTATTATTTCTTTTTATCTTCTATTTTCTCAAAAGCATCTTTGCCGTGTTTGCATAAAGGACAAATTATGTCATCAGGAAGGTTTTCATCTTCGTGAACCCATCCGCAAATCTTGCAATACCAGCCTTTTTTGCCGTCGTCGTTTTTCTTAGGTTTGATATTGTTTTGGTAGTAACTGTAAGTCAGTGATTCTTTATCTGATATAACTTCAGAATCAATCACATCGGCGAAGAACATGGTATGCGTACCCAAATCCTGATGGCTCACAACATGACAAGAGATGTACGAATTAGTATATTTAGGAATATATAGAACATTATTTTTCGAGCGATGTTCCTGCTGGCAGCCGATGAATTTATTGACATCTTTTCCGCTTTGGAATCCGAAATGTTCTATGACAGAGAATGGTGTTTCTGTTGTCAGCATCGACAAATTAAATACGCACGAGTTAAGTACAAGCTCGTGCGTATAATTTTTCTTATTGACAACAACGGCGATACGCAACGGACTATCAGTCACCTGAATAACCGTATTGATGATACAGCCGTTATCTATGTTCTCATAGTTAGAAGTAAGGACATAAAGTCCGTATCCTATCTTAAAAAGAGCATTCTTGTCCATAAAAGGTTTTTATTATTCTTCTGAGAAACTATCTGTTCCTACTCCGCAAAGAGGACATGCCCAATCTGCTGGAAGTTGTTCAAATGGAGTTCCTGCTGCTACACCATTATCTGGATCACCTACTGCTGGGTCATAAACATAACCGCAAACATCACAAACATATTTTTTCATCTTTTTAATTTTTTAAGTTAAACAATAATATTAATGTAAGTCATAGTTTCTTCTTAAATATTGAAGACGTTCCACGACTTTTATATCTTCTTTTTTATTTACTATTCCTCTGAAGCTTTCAACATTATCGAAATTATGTCTTTCCATCCAGGCTTCTACGTCGGCATTCATTTGTTTTATATAATCAATACCGTTACGATAGAGAGTGCTGCAAACCTGGACTGTCTTAGCTCCAGCAAGAATTTGTTTCACAACGTCTTCGCCAGTATAAACACCTCTTGATGCTGAAAGTTCACAAGGAATTTCCTGTGACGACAAGAGTGAAATCCAACGAAGAGTATTATGATTTTCTTCAGGAGCTGATATTGAGTTACCTGGAACGACCTTCATCTTCTCGATATTGATGTCAGGATTGTAGAAACGATTGAAAAGAACCAATCCCTTTGCGCCTGCTTTTGATAAGCTGAACGCCATACGACTGATATTTGTGAAATGGTCGCCGAGTTTTACAGAAACTGGAATATTGATATTTTTCTCTACTTCTTTAAGAATATCAATGTATTCCTTTTCTATTTCTCTTGGGTCGAGGTCTCTGTCGAATGCTGCTATAGCGACATTTAATTCCAAAGCGTCTGCGCCAGCATCTTGAAGTTCTCTTGCAATGCTAATCCATTCGCCTTTATCGGAACAATTAATACTTGCTATAACAGGAATGTCAACGACTTTTTTCGTCTCACGAACAAGTTTCTCGTAGATTTCAATCTCAGTGCCTCTCATGTATGTATTCAAATACTCTTGAGCTTCTGGATATGCATCATAAATATCGACATCTGTATAGCCTTCTTCTCTTCTAATCTCTGACAAAATCTGCTCTTCAAAAATAGATTTCAACACCACTGCGCCAGCACCTGCTTCTGCACAACGTTTTATGCTTTCCACACTGCCTGTCAATGTTGAACTACTTACTATGATAGGAGATTTTAATTTCAGACCGAGATATGTTGTTGATAGTTTCATTTAGTATTATTTTTTGCCTCACAAAGATACGATTTCTTTTTGAAAAACGAAAGTTTTTTCTTCAAAAAAAATGTACTTTTGCAGTCCATTTTTCAAACTATGAATAACAAAATAAAAGGATATTTGTTTGCAGCGATTTCAGCCGCAACTTATGGAATGAACCCACTATTCGCATTGCCCCTTTATGAAGGAGGAATGGACCTATATTCCGTGCTTTTTTTCCGTTATCTATTTGCAATACCAATTTTAGCCATAATGCTCAAAATTCGTCGTCGCGATTTCTCTATCGAGAGAAAAGACATTATGCCATTAATAATATTAGGTGTGCTATTTGCGCTATCGTCAATAACATTATTTTCGAGCTATCATCACATGGACGCAGGCATCGCCTCGACGATATTATTCGTTTACCCTATCATAGTAGCTCTCATCATGTTCTTTTTCTTTAAGGAAAAAATATCTGCAAAAACAATAGCGTGTATCGCCGTCGCCTTATTTGGAATCGCGCTACTATGCAAAAGCGGAGAAGGCGCCGTCGTCAGCACCAAAGGCATCCTATTCGTACTCGGTTCCTCGTTGTCATACGCAATCTATATCGTTTACGTCAACAAATCAAGAATTAACAAAATGGCGACTATCAAAGTCACTTTATACGTCTTAACTGCCGGCTGGATTATATTCGCCATCAGAGCTTTAGCAAGCGGAACATTAACAACGCCACCAACAGAAAAATGGTGGCTCTGGGGAAATATCTTGGCGTTATCTATATTTCCGACCGTCATTTCTTTGATTTGCACAACAGAAGCAATTCAATGTATTGGCTCAACGCCAACCGCAATATTAGGCGTTTTAGAACCTGTAACAGCGGTATTCTTCGGCGCAGTCATCTTTGGAGAAATATTAACAACACGAATAGTGATAGGATTGATACTCGTAATAACATCCGTGACATTCGTCGTCGCCGGCGACAACCTCGGAAAGATTTTATTGAGATTAAGAAAAATGTTTCCTTCAAAAAGACACTGAGTCTCCGAGTTACTAAGTTGCTAAGTTGCTGAGTTGACGAGCATCTTAGAAACTTAGTATCTTAGCAACTTAGCATCTTAAAATACGTTTCAAGGAGATTATTCGCTGCGGTATACGCCGAAGTCCGCTTATCTTTCACGTCGCTTTCCATCAATGCTAACATATCCTTTATCAACGGGTTCTGATAGAATGTATCCTTAAGAGTTTGCTCGATGCTATCGTACATTGTCTGCACGTCTTGCTTAGCTCTTTTCTTTGCGAGATAACCCGACTTGCGGATATTCTCGACATGTTCCGTCACCATTTTCCACACTTCCGGAATGTTATGATGTGTTAATGCAGAGCATGTCATCACCTTGACAGGCTGCCCTGATTCAGCGAGAGGGAACAGATGCACTGCGTTTTTCACTTCCGTCATAGCACGGTTGGCTCTCTGCACATTATCGCCGTCAGCTTTATTGACGATGATTCCGTCGGCCATTTCCATGATGCCGCGTTTAATACCTTGAAGTTCGTCGCCAGCACCGCCAATCAGCACTAAAAGGAAGAAATCAACCATAGAATATACCGCTATCTCCGATTGACCGACGCCGACTGTTTCAACGAAAATAGTATCAAAACCAGCTGCTTCACAGAGTATTATAGCTTCACGAGTTTTACGCGCCACGCCACCCAAAGTACAAGCCGAAGCCGAAGGTCGGATGTAGACATTCCGTTGCTGCGAAAGCTCCTCCATACGAGTTTTATCGCCCAAAATACTGCCTTTTGAACGCTGGCTGCTAGGGTCGATAGCAAGCACCGCAAGCTTATGACCATTACGGCTGAGTTCCATTCCAAGAGCCTCGATGAAAGTACTTTTACCTGCGCCAGGAACACCAGTGATACCAAGACGAATAGCATTGCCAGAATGAGGCAGACAGGCCGCAATAATATCCTGCGCCATTTTCTGATGCTCAGGCAACGCACTCTCTACCAAAGTGATAGCCTTGCTCAAAACAACAATATCACCTTGAAGTATTCCTTCAACATAATAATCAAGCGGCATCAACTTCTGACGTTTTGCCATCATTCGTTCCAAAGCCTTTGGGTTAACCTGTACGGGTTCTTCAGCGGGAGCGTTTACTTGCAACGCCGACTCCCACTCGTGTTTCTGATTTTCAAAATGCTCTTGTAATTCCATAGTGGCAAAGATATAAAAAGACTAAAGACTAAAGACTAAAGACTAAAGATTTTTTTGACCATTGACTTTTGACCATTGACCATTGACTGTTGACTTTTGACCATTGACCGTTGAGCATCAACTGCGAACCCCGAAGGGGTGAGACAAATATAGGATAAGGTAATCGCCTTATTAGAATGAATTAGTAGTTCAATTATTATTTTTTTAAAAAAAGTTTTGTTTATTAAAAAAAAGTTGTACTTTTGCAGTCCCAAAACATGCTTCCTTAGCTCAGTTGGTAGAGCAATTGACTCTTAATCAATGGGTCCAGGGTTCGAATCCCTGAGGGAGTACAAAAGCGAGGAACTTGGTTCTTCGCTTTTTTTGTTATTTTTTTCAAAAAATCGACTTTTTTTCTTCCTTAATTCAAAAATTTTTGCTTAATTTTGTATTTCTTTTAACGACATATAAAATATGCCTATGGAAAAGACAAAAGTACTTTTTGTTCATCAAGAAATAGCACCTTATTTGGATGAAAATCCTATATCTTTAGTTGGAAGAAATCTTCCTGAAGGTATTCAAATGAAAGGTAAAGAAATCAGAATCTTCATGCCTCGTTTCGGAAATATTAATGAGCGTAGAAACCAGTTGCACGAAGTGATTCGCCTTTCTGGTATGAACCTGATAATAAATGATACCGACCATCCACTAATCATAAAGGTCGCTTCTATTCAAAAAGCAAGGATGCAGATATATTTTATCGACAACGACGACTTCTTCACAAAACGCAAGTCGATGATTGCCGATAAGAACAATGTCTTTTTTGAAGACAACGACGACCGCACAATATTCTTCTCTCGCGGCGTGATTGAAACAATACGTAAACTTAACTGGCCTCCAGACATTATCCACTGCCATGGATGGATGTCAGCCCTCATACCGATTTACATCAAGAAAGCCTTTAAAGACAACCCTCTTTTCAGCGATTCTAAGATAGTATTTTCTATCTACGATGACGATTTCACTGAAATGTTCCGCAGCGGCTTCGACAAGAAAATGAAACTTCAAGGAATTGCACCTAAAGATGTTAAATTCCTTAAAGATACTAACTATGTAAATCTTATGAAAACCGCGTTAGATTTCTCCGATGGTATCATCTTTGGCAGCGAAAAAATAAACCCAGAACTCGAAGAATATGCAAAATCATTGAAAAAACCTATTCTCGAATACCATTCTCCAGAAACTTACGTTGATGCTTATAACGATTTTTACGATAATCTTAAATAAGTAATTACTTTGAAAACAAAACATTTATTAATATTTTTTGTAGCACTGATAGCTTTTGTGTCATGTAAAAAAGTGCCAAATATTGGCAGTTCTTTACAACCTAACAGCAATTTCATAAAAGTAGCTTTCTCTGGCGATCACGACATAGTCGCTGAAACAGAACGCATCGACTCGCTCAACACCAAAGCTGCTTCTCTTTCATTGGTCGGCGACCTCAACGACCCTATTTTTGGAAAATCTAACTTGAGCTTCTATACTCAACTCGGACTCACCAGTAATAGCGCCAAATGGGGCAAAGGCGCAACAACAGACTCTATCGTATTACAAATGATATATTCTGGATACTACGGCGATACATTGTCTTCAATAACATTGAAAGTCCATGAAGTGGCAGAAAAAATGTCTGGCGATTCAATGACATATTACTCAAACACTTCATTTGCATGCGGTGAGGAATTGGCAAGCTACACATTCTCTCCAAGACCAAAAACTCGCAGCAATATTGACGACGACTCCCTCACTGCCGCTGTCGTAAGAATTCCTATCGACAACGCTCTCGGCGAAAAACTCATAAACAACGAAGACCAACTCACATCAAACGCAACATTCATGAATTTCTTCAACGGACTTTACGTTTCTTGTGAACCAACAAATGAAACCGGCGTAATTTGCTATTTCAACCTTCTTAACTCAAAGTCTTATCTCAGAATTTATTACCACAACGATTACGATACGACTTTCTACGATTTCAACGTAAGTGATAAATACATACGTTTCAATCATTTTGAACATGATTATAGCAATGCTCAGGCTCCAATAACTTTTAACGACACAACAAATAACGAATATTTGTATGTCCAATCAACAGCTGGCGTAAGATCAAGATTAATATTTCCTAATCTTGCACAATGGGCAGTCGACATGAACACAAACGTTCTCATCAATGAAGCCAAACTTATCATGACTGGCGCAAACGGAATGATAAACGGCGTTAACAACGACACAAGCATGTTTACTCAACCAGCTCAACTAGTAGTTGTTAAAGCAAATGAAGATGGCTCTTATAGTATCTTGCCAGATCAATTGGTCGGAACAAAATACTTCAACGGTATGTACGACCCAAAAACTGATCAAGTGTGGTTTAGAATATCAGAATATGTCCAAGACCTCGTCTTAGCTGCAAAACGCGCAGAAACAGATACAACATTCCAACTTGAAGACTACGGATTGTTTGTCTACACTTACTCAGGAGCTTACAATGCAAAACGCTGGATATTCCACGGACCAGATAGCCCAGACACGACAAACAGAGTTAAATTAGAAATTATTTATTCAAAAATAGACGATTAATTATGAAAAAAATTTGTTTAATCATTTGTATATTATTAGGCATGACAACACAAGCACAAGAAAAAGAAACATTGGTCTTAATCAAGACTTCATTAGGTGACATCACTGTTAAATTATACAACGACACTCCATTACACAGAGATAATTTCATAAAACTTATTAACGAAGGTTGGTACAACAACTCACCATTCCACCGCGTTATCAACAACTTTATGATTCAAGGCGGTCATAACCAAGACGGTCGCGTTGATCCTGGTTATACTATCCCAGCAGAATTCCGCTCAAATCACATTCATAAAAAAGGTGCTTTAGCTGCAGCTCGTCAAGGCGACCAAGTAAATCCTAAAAAAGCTTCTAGCGGATGCCAATTCTATATCGTTCAAGGTCAAGTATTGACACCAGCTCACATCCAAATGTATCAACAACGCATGGGCTTGACATTCACTCAAGAACAAATCGAAGCTTATACAACAGTTGGCGGAACTCCACACTTAGACGGCGAATATACCGTATTCGGCGAAGTCGTTGAAGGACTCGATATTATCGACAAAATCGCTAAAGTTAAAACAGGTTATATGGACGTTCCTGTTGAAGCTGTAACAATGACAATAGAAATTTTGAAATAATATTATAGCAATGAGTCGCGAGCTATGAGTTTTGAGCATTGCTCACTGCCCACAGCTCACTGCTCACCATCCCAAAAGTAAAAAAAAATGATCGAAAAAATAGCTCAAATATTAGAAGAGATTAACTCTTTTAAGGCAGAAAGCAAAGAGGCTTTAGAGAACTTCAGAGTTGCTTATATCAGCAAAAAAGGTGCGATTCCAGCATTGTTTGCCGACTTCAAACAAGTGGCTCCTGAAATGCGTAAAGAACTCGGTATAAAACTCAATGAGTTGAAAAACAGAGCTCAAGAAATCTTTGACGAACAAATGCAACAATTCGAGACTCAGAATGTCGCTACCAACGACCAAGATTTGTCTCTCCCTGTCGATGCAATGAAAGGTGCTCGTCACCCATTGTCAATAGTAAGAGAAGAAATCAACAATATATTTGAGCGATTAGGCTTCGTCATCAGCGAAGGTCCTGAGATTGAAGACGATTTCCATTGCTTCACAGCATTGAACTTCCCTCCTGACCATCCAGCTCGCGACATGCAAGACACATTCTTCATCAGCAAAGATCCAGATGTCTTGTTAAGAACTCACACTTCAAGCGTTCAAGTTCGCGCCATGGAACAAGGCGAGCCTCCTATCCGTATCATCGCTCCAGGAAGAGTGTTCCGCAACGAAGCTATATCAGCTCGCGCTCACTGTATCTTCCACCAAATCGAAGGATTATACATCGACAAAGATGTTTCTTTCGCTGATTTAAAACAGACATTATTCCACTTCGTAAAAGAATATTTCGGAGAAGAAACAAAAGTACGTTTCCGTCCATCTTACTTCCCATTTACAGAAACATCTGCCGAAATGGACATCTCTTGTAATATCTGCGGCGGCAAAGGCTGTAACATCTGCAAACATACAGGCTGGCTAGAAATCTTAGGATGCGGCATCTGCGACCCTAACATCTTGAAAGCTTGCAATATAGATCCTGAAGTTTATACAGGTTTCGCATTCGGTATGGGCGTAGAACGTATCGCTATGCTTAAATATCAAGTCAACGACTTACGTCTCTACTTCGAAAATGATGTAAGATTCTTGAAACAATTTGAACAAGCATAATAAGCCATAAAACTTTGGCTATTGAACATAAAAAAAACGTCATTTCAATGAAGTGACGTTTTTTTATTCATCTCATTACTGATTTCCATTTCATGCATCTCTATGTCTTCAAGAATAGTGTCTATTTTTGAATTCTTTCCAAGATCAACAGAATATGCGAAAATCATCTTAGGTATAGATTTTATTTTTGTTAAAAGAGACTGGTAATCAGAATCTTTAATGTAATTTCTAATTATTAGAAGATAATCTGTCTGTGGAGAAAACGATACCCATTTAGTATCTTCATTCGACAATGCCACGAGGTTGAAAGCATTTGAATTCTCACCAGCATCATAAAGATAAAAAGAGAAGAAATTTTCACCATCAGAAGTGATATCCTTATACTTCACAAGATTTAATTTCAATGCTTTATTGAGATTCCAAGCCAACTGATAATCAAGCATTCCAGTGCTGATACCAATTATTCTGATATCATCAAAAGGTTCCACAACGAATCTTGTTTTCTTTTTCATTGTTGAGCTTGTTCGTTCATCATTAACCAAGTTTTTTCAGCAGCAAGTTGTTCTGCTCCTTTTATAGAATGGTCGGCTGCTTTACCATATTCTTTATCATCGATAGTGACTTGAATATGATAAAGTCGGTCATAACCAACGCCTTTGACAGCCACTTGATTAAACACGACGCGACGTTTTTGTCTTTGAGCCCATTCAAGAAGTTTGCTTTTATAATTAGTCTCGTTTTTCTCTAATTCATCGAGGTCGATATGCAGTTTTATGACACGATTCACCATTATTTTATATGCGAATTCGTAGCCATAATCGAGGAACAAAGCACCAGTAAAAGCCTCGAAAGCATTGCCGCCCATCGACTTTGATTTACCTTGTTCATTCGATTTTGCATAATTTATCAAATTCTCGAAGCCGAATTTCTGAGACAATTTATTCAAAGATGCACGACTTACGATTTTAGAGCGCATCTCTGTCATAAAACCTTCTTGTCTTGTAGGAAATTTTTTAAAGAGGAACTGAGCCACCACGGTACTCAACACTGCGTCTCCGAGAAATTCAAGACGTTCATTACTAATACTATAACCTGTAGTTTTTGTAGACATTGACTTATGAGTAAAAGCCAATTTATACAATTCTATATTTTTAGGATAGAAACCAAATATATTATGTATAGAACTTGCTAAAGATCTATCTGATTGATTTCTATATCTAAAGAAGGTTAGTAATGACACGACCTAAATTATTAATATTTTTTAAATATTACACTTACGTTATGACCACCGAAGCCAAAAGCATTACTCAAGGCGTATGTCATATCCTTTTTACGAGCTTCCCAATAAACGATATCGATATTAGGATCAATTGAAGGGTCATCATTGAAGTGATTGATTGTCGGAGGAATAATACCATCGCGCAACGACAACACTGTTGCAATTGCTTCGATTGCACTAGAACCGCCAAGCAAATGACCTGTCATTGATTTTATTGAGTTGATAGGCATATTTTTGACATGTTCACCGAACAACTGACTGATAGCCATCACTTCTGAAGTATCGCCTGCTGGTGTTGATGTTCCGTGAGTATTGATATGATCAATGTCTGTTGGCTTCAAACCTGCTGATTTAATAGCGCGGTCCATGCACAACATTGCGCCTCTTCCTTCTGGATGTGGAGCTGTGATATGATATGCGTCGCTCGACAATCCGCAGCCTACTATTTCGCCATATATTTTTGCGCCGCGAGCGATAGCGTGTTCTAAGTCTTCCAATACCAGACATCCGCAACCTTCACCCATGAGGAAACCATCTCGATCTCTATCAAAAGGACGCGATGCTGTCATCGGGTCATCGTTGCGAGTTGTCATAGCGCGCATAGATTCAAAACCAGCCATTGCTGGAGGACAGACAGCAGCTTCTGAACCGCCTACGACTATGACAGGAAACATACCATAATGAATATAATTAAAACCTTCTACGATAGCATTTGCTGATGATGCACATGCTGACACTGTAGAATAGTTAGGTCCTAAAAAACCATGTTTTATGGAAATATGTCCGCCTGCTAAATCTGGTAATAATTTTGGAATAATAAACGGATTGAAACGGGGAGTTCCATCTCCTGCAGCATGAGACATTATCTCTTCATAAAAACTATGAATGCCGCCTATACCAGAACTAAAGACAACACCAACCTCATTAAAGTCAGTATTGTCTTTAGTGATTCCCGAATCTTGGATTGCTTGATCAGATGCAATAATTGCAAACTGCTCATACAAATCCAATTTTCTTGCTTCTTTACGATCAAAGAATTGCAGTGAGTCAAAGTTTTTTATTTCACAAGCTATGCGAGTTTTAAACTTTGAAGAATCAAAACGTGTTATAGGGCCAGCCCCATTAACACCTTTACATAACGCATCCCAAAATTCTGAAACTGTATTACCTATCGGCGTGATAGCTCCTAGCCCTGTAATAACTACACGTCTTAACCCCATATATATTAGATTAAATTAGATATTATCTTCAATATATTTCAAAGCATCACCCACTGTAGAGATTTTTTCTGCTTGATCGTCTGGAATTGTAACATTAAATTCTTTTTCAAATTCCATGATTAACTCAACTGTGTCAAGTGAATCAGCACCTAAATCATTTGTAAAACTTGCTGTTTCTACTACATCTTCAGGATTTACACCTAATTTATCAACGATGATTGACACAACTTTTTCTTTAACGTCTGCCATGATTTTAAAAATTTAAGTTAATAATATTTTCTGCTCAAGAAAAAAAACTTTGTTGCAAAGTTAAACCTTTTTTTTAAATCACAGCATTTTTTTTCAAGTTTTTGACGCCTTAAAAAAATCAAACTTGATTATCAATTGTTTAAAATTTCATTTTTATTTGCCTCACTACATATTTTTTTCTTATCTTTACTAAAAATAAAAAATGATGAAAAAAGTATTCTTTCTCGATGCTTATGCACTAATATATAGAGCTTATTTTGCCCTAAACAAAAACCCTAGAATCAACTCAAAAGGACTCAACACCTCGGCGATTATGGGATTTTTGAACACTTTATACGAAGTCTTGAAAAACGAGAAACCAACACACATAGGCGTCGCCTTCGACCTCGGCGCTCCTACTCTCCGCACCGATGACTTCTCGGCATATAAGGCTAATCGAGAAGAAACTCCTCCCGACATCAAAATTTCTGTCCCTTACATAAAGGAAATCATAAAAGCTTTTAACATTCCTATCTTCGAACGAGAAGGCTATGAGGCCGATGATATAATCGGAACTCTCGCTAAAAAAGCTGAACAAGAAGGATTTACAACATTTATGATGACTCCCGACAAAGACTTCGGACAACTCGTAAGTGAAAATATTTTCATATATAAACCTGCAAAAGGCGGCGAACCTGCAAAAGTCCTAGGTCCTAAAGACGTATGCGAAAAATACGGCATCGCCCGACCTGAACAAGTCATCGACATACTCGGACTCTGGGGCGACGCTTCCGACAACATTCCTGGAATACCTGGAATCGGAGAAAAAAACGCTTCTAAACTCGTCGCTGAATTCGACTCCGTCGAAAACATCATCGCCAACGCCGACAAACTTAAAGGAAAAATGCGTGAAAATGTTATCAACTTCGCTCAACAAGGCCTCCTTTCTAAAAAACTCGCAACAATAGACACAAACGTCCCTATCGATTTCGACGACGAACAACTGAAAGTCAAAGAACCTAATTTACAATATCTTACAGAATTATTCGAAGAACTGGAATTCAGAACATTCCTGGCAAGGTTTAAAGGTCAACAGACACAGACATTGACACAGACACAGACACAAATAGTCAAAGTCAATAGTCAGAGTCAGGGTCAGAGTCAGAGTCAAAGTCAACTAGATCTTTTCAGTAGCTTCGATGAGGAAGTGGTTGTTCCTGTGAAAAGTCGTGAATTTATCATCATAAAAAATGATAATCAAATCGATGAACTTATTGATAATCTTGCTAAAAGCAATATTTTCTCACTTCATATTGAAAAAAGAGAAATGACTTTCGCCATCAACCCTAACGATATTTATAAAATAGAATTTCCCGTTGATGACGAACAATGTAAAAATCTTTTAACAAGATTTGCCAATATTTTTATCGACAAAGAAAAAACCATAATAAGCCATAACATTAAAACGGCTATTTCATTTTTTGCAAAATATAATATTGACATAAAGAACAAGTTGTGGGACAATATGATAGCTCATTATCTAATCGAGCCAGAACTGAATCACAGCTTAGATTATCTTAGCGACATTTACGCTAAAGACAATACCGATACTAATTGGCAGCTTTACGATAAATTCAAGATTTTATTATCTGAGAATAATTTAGACAATCTTTTCCATAACATTGAAATGCCATTAGTTAGAGTTTTGGCAAAAATGGAAGCAAATGGAATCAAGATAGACACCGAAGGTTTAAAGCAGATAAGCGAAGAGCAGGCGAAAGACATTTTAAACATTGAAAACAGCATCTACGAAATAGCTGGAACCACATTTAACATCGGTTCGCCGAAACAATTGGGTGAAATTCTTTTTGAAAGATTAAATATAAAAGCACCAGCAAAAAAGACGAAAACTGGCCAATATCCTACAGGCGAAGAAATCCTTCAAAAGATTATAAACGAAAATCCTATCGTTCAGCACATACTCGATTATCGTTCTTTAACGAAGCTTAAATCGACATACGTTGATGCTTTGCCATCATTGGTAAATGCCGACGGATTGATTCATACATCATTCAATCAAGCAGTTACAGCCACTGGCAGATTAAGTTCCAACAATCCTAATCTTCAAAATATTCCTGTTCGTACCGACAAAGGACGCGAGATAAGAAAAGCTTTCGTTCCAAGAGACGAGAATCACATCTTGCTTGCCGCAGATTATTCACAGATAGAATTAAGAATTATCGCTCATCTCAGTGGCGACCAGGCCATGCAGACAGCTTTCCGTGAAGGACTCGACATTCACGCAGACACGGCATCTCGTATTTATAACGTTGACATTAAAGATGTTACAAGTGAAATGCGACGCAATGCAAAGGCGGTAAATTTTGGAATCATTTATGGAATGTCAGCTTTTGGATTAGCGGAAAGACTTAAAATTTCAAGAAGTGAAGCTTCAGGAATAATAAAAAATTACTTCAAAGAATACGTTGGTATTCAAGAATATATCGACAAACAAGTTGCTTTTGCAAAAGAATTCGGCTATGTAGAAACTATGTTAGGCAGACGTCGTTATCTTCGTGACATCAATTCAGGCAACAGCGTTGTGAGGAACTTTGCTGAAAGAAATGCCATCAACGCACCAATTCAAGGCAGTTCAGCTGATATGATAAAAATCGCTATGATAAACATTCATAACGAGATGAAACTTAGAGATTTAAAATCTAAAATGATATTACAAGTCCACGACGAATTGGTTTTTGATGTTTGCAAGAATGAACTTGATGTTTTGAGTGAACTCGTAAGAGAGGAAATGATTAATGCGCTCCAACTAGATATTCCAGTAATCGTTAATGTTAACACTGGAAGTAACTGGTTAGAAGCGCATTAATTTATTATTGATTTATATCAATCTTTCTTTTTGAGTGAGAGATAACCTATACCCATTGCACCTAACAGCAACAATCCTGATCCGAGTGGTGCTGGAGCTTCTGGTTCTGCTGCTGAGTAGTCGAAGTTATAACCGTGTGTTGTTGGCAACATAGGCATTTTTCCCCAGTCTAAATTTTCTTCACGATATTCCTGATAATTTGACTTACTAAAGAAACCATCAGTTGCTTGACTTTGAGCATAAACGTTTCCTCCAGACATCAATAATGATAGGAATGCTAACGTTAAAATAATTCTTTTCATGATATTAAAAAACTTTTTCGGCCTGCAAAGGTACACATTATTATTGAAATACAAAATTTTTTTTAACAAAAATTACGATTTTTTACTTCTTTTTTTAGAAGCATTGTTAGGATCGTTAATAATATCTACACAATCCTGATATGTCAAATTTGTTGCATCGTAAGTTTTTGGGATCTTATAATTATGTTTATTTAAGCTTATATATATACCAAAACGGCCTTTTAACACTTTCAAATCTGGGTTTTCTGGATATGTTGACACAACGTTATCCAAGTCAGACTTACGTTTTGACTCTATGATTTCCACTGCTCTATCGAAAGAAACCATTGCTGGGTCATCGAGTTTTGTCAATCCATAGAAAGCATTATTATGTTTGATATAAGGACCGAAGCGACCTATAGCCACTTGAATTTCAGCATCTTCATAATCGCCGAGGACACGAGGGAAAGCGAATAAGTCGAGGACTTCTTCCAAAGTGATTGTCTCGATACTTTGGTTTTTGTTAAGGCCAGCAAACTTAGGTTTCTCTTCGGAATCGGTGTCACCTATTTGAGCTACAGGGCCGAAACGACCTATTTTAACATATACATTTTTGCCTGAAGAAGGGTCGACGCCAAGGAATTTTTCGCCGCTGAATTTTCCAGAATTATCTGAAGTTTCTTCAATTTGTTTATGGAAATCTTTATAGAAATCGCTAATCATGCTATTCCATTTGCATTCTCCTTCAGCGATTTTATCGAATTCTTTTTCAACGTTAGCAGTGAAGTTATAATCGATAATATTATCGAAATACTGCAACAAGAATCTGTTTACCAAGACGCCTATATCTGTTGGAACGAGTTTACCTTTTTCGTTACCGATATTTTCTTTGCCTATTTTTTCAGTAATCTTATTTTTCTTGAGTGTCAATATTTTATAGTTGCGAACTTCGCCTTGGATGTCTTTCTTTTCAACATAACCGCGTTTTTGGATAGTTGAGATTGTAGGCGCGTATGTTGAAGGACGACCGATGCCGAGCTCTTCCATTTTCTTGACAAGACTCGATTCTGTGTAGCGAGGAGTGTGACGTGCAAAACGTTGTTGTGCTTCCATTTTCTCAAGTTCAAGGACTTGACCGACTACGAGAGGAGGCAACATTCCATTACTTGTTTCACCTTGTTCTTCGCTGACACTTTCTGTATAAACTTTCAAGAAACCATCGAACAAAACGACTTCACCGCTTGCTGTAAATTCTTTGTCAGAATTAGATATTTCAATATTAACATTTGTCTTTTCAATCTGAGCTTCAGCCATTTGAGAAGCAATAGTACGTTTCCAAATAAGTTCGTAGAGTTTACGTTCGTCGGCTGTTCCTTTTATGGTTTGTTGGTCGAGATATGTTGGGCGGATAGCTTCGTGAGCTTCTTGTGCGCCCTTTGATTTTGTCGAGAATTGACGGTTTTTAACGTATTCTGCTCCGTAAATATTCTCGATTTCTTTTTTAGCAGACATAAGAGCGAACTGCGACAAGTTGACAGAGTCGGTACGCATGTAAGTAATCTTTCCTGACTCGTAAAGTTGCTGTGCGATTCGCATTGTGTTGCTGACAGAGAAGCCTAATTTACGACCAGCTTCCTGTTGTAATGTAGAAGTTGTAAATGGAGGAGCTGGCAATTTTGAAATAGGTTTCTTTTCAACAGCTTTAATTTTATATGCTGCTTCTTTGCAGTTTTGCAAGAAAGCATGTGCTTCTTCTTCTGTTTCAAAGCGATAAGGAAGTTCTGCAGAAAGAGAATATTCGCGATTGTCGATAGTGAAAGTGAATATCGCTGTCACACGGAATGCGCTTGTTTGCTTAAAGTTTTTGATTTCTTCTTCACATTCAACGATAAGACGAACGACGACAGACTGCACGCGACCTGCTGATAATGATGGTTTTACTTTTTTCCAGAGAAGTGGAGACAATTCATAACCGACAACGCGGTCGAGGACGCGGCGAGCTTGTTGTGCTGAAACCAAGTCCATATCAATCTTACGAGGATTGTCGATAGCATGAGCGATAGCTGTCTTGGTGATTTCATGGAAAACGATACGACGGTATTTGTCGTCTTTAAGTCCCAATGTCTCGAAAAGATGCCACGAAATTGATTCTCCTTCGCGGTCTTCATCGGATGCGAGCCACACCATTTCGGCGTCCTCAGCTATTTTCTTCAGTTCTGCTACTAATGCTTTTTTATCTGCTGGAATCTCATACAAAGGTTGGAAACCAGCGTTCATATCTAAACTCAAATTCGATTTGTTCAAGTCTCTCACATGACCATAGCTCGACTTCACCACATAATCTTTTCCCAAAAATCCTTCTATAGTTTTTGCTTTAGCAGGAGACTCGACAATTACTAAGTTTTTTACCATATATATAATGTGTTTAATTTCGAAAAAAATGTAACGAAACAATAACGTTTCTCGCGTGCAAAATTACTACAATAAAAATTGTAAATCTGACATTTTTTTTAAAAAAAAATTTTATTTATTAAAAATCAATGAATTATAAATGAAAAATTAAGAAATATTACTAATAATTTTTAACATTTTACATCAAAAAAAATATAATTTTGCAGACTCAATAATAAAATTAGACATTCGATGTTCAAAGCTCAACGTTTATTGAATTGCATCAAAACAGCTCAAGCAAGCGCATTCAAAACCATTTGGTGGCTGACCAAAATAATGGTTCTTTTGTCTTTTGCCATAATGTTATTACAATACTTTGGCATCATTGAATGGATTTCATTGTGGCTCACGCCTTTATTTTCACACTTCGGACTTCCTGGAGAAGCAGCACTGGCTTTTGTTTCAGGATATTTCGTCAATTGTTATTCCGCTATCGCCGTGATGACAACATTAGATTTAAGCACACGAGCAGCAACAATTTTATCCGTAATGGTGCTTTGTTCGCATAATATGATTTTAGAAACGACAGTACAGCACAAGACTGGCTCTCCAATAATTAAAATAGTAATTATAAGGACTTTATCAGCATTTATATTAGGTTTTGTTTTAAACAAAATAATGCCTGGAGGTTTTGAATCGACATCTGTAACGAACGGCATTCAAGAAAAACTCACATTTGCAATTATGCTGAAAGACTGGGCTTTACGAACGATAAAAAACGTAATGCTGATGGCAGTCATCGTTTATCTTTTAACAGCATTACAAAAGATTTTAACAGAATACGGCATCATTGAATACATCTCACGATTTTTAAAACCAGTGATGACATTCTTCGGATTACCACAGAAGACTGCGTTTTTATGGTTAGTTTCCAACACATTAGGATTAGCCTATGGCGCAGGCATCATGATAGAAGAAGCCGAAAAAGGCGAGACGACGAAAGAAGAAAACGACCTTTTGAATTGTCATATCGGAATATCACACAGCAACTTAGAAGACCTTTTGTTATTCACCGCAGCTGGCGGAGCCTACCTCTGGATGCTGCTGTCGAGATGGGTAATGTCGTGGATTTGGGTGTGGGGGATTAGAGTCACTAAGTTGCTGAGTTGCTAAGTTGCTAAGTTTTATAAATAAATTAATGGTTATTTGTTTGTGGAAAGGTACTTTATCAGTCTTGCTATTCCAACGGATATCTGTTTTATTTTGTTTTGCATAGATACTCTTTCATTTTCAGTACAATAGTTAAAATCTTCACATAAATAAAGCATCGAATGAACTTCAGCACAGCTACCTTTTGATATATTCAAGAAACTGATATACTTGGCATTGGTTCCTGATTCTGCACCTTCTGCAATGTTATTCATTATGCTTATTACAGCACGTTGAATTTGATCTCTAAAACTATAATCTCGACATTTATTCATCATGTTATAAATATCATTGACTAACACTCTGGACTCTCTCCAGATATACATGGTTTCAATAGGCTTCATAAATTATTACTTTAAAAATTAAACAATCAAATCTTGGCAACTTAGCAACTCAAAAACCTCAGCAACTCATTTATCGTTGCCAGCGGAACTACTTCGACATTGTATTTTGAGGTATCGAGGCCTCGGCAGTTGTATTTCGAGACGAAGATCTTTTCCATTCCGAGTTTGTCGGCTTCGGCGATGCGGGCTTCTATTCTGTTGACGGAGCGTATCTCGCCGGAGAGTCCGACTTCCGCTGCAAAGGCGTATCTGTTGCTGATTTCGACATCTTCATTCGACGACAATATAGCAGCCACGACAGCTAGGTCGATGGCAGGGTCGTCGACGCGTATTCCGCCGGCGATGTTAAGAAATACGTCTTTTGTGGAGAGTCGGAATCCAGCTCTTTTTTCTAGCACTGCGAGCAGCATGTTAAGTCGACGAGTGTCGAAGCCAGTGCAGCTACGTTGCGGTGTTCCGTAAGCAGCAGTGCTGACCAGAGCCTGCGTCTCTATCATCATAGGACGCAGCCCTTCGAGAGTGGCGGCGATGCTGATGCCGCTGACGTTTTCGTCGCGTTGTGAAAGAAGGATTTCGCTTGGGTTCGACACTTCGCGTAAACCATTGGCATTCATCTCAAAGATACCGAGTTCAGACGAAGAACCGAAGCGGTTTTTTATGGTGCGAAGAACTCGGAAACCATAGTGACGATCGCCCTCAAATTGGATTACAGTGTCAACGATATGTTCAAGGATTTTCGGTCCAGCGATGCTGCCGTCTTTGGTGATATGACCGATGAGAAATGTCGGGATGTGAAGCGATTTTGCCACCTTGTTCATCTCGGCGGCAGTCTCACGAATCTGACTTATGCTACCCGCTGTTGAATCGACTGCCGCCGACTCGAGAGTCTGGATAGAGTCGATGATGACGATGTCTGGTTTTACATCTTCGATATGTTTTGTGATGTCGGCAGTGTTGGTTTCAGTCAAAACGAGGCAAGATTCATTACGCACTCCGATACGTTCGGCTCGCATTTTGATTTGTTGCGCGCTTTCCTCACCAGAGACATAAAGCACTTTCTTATCTTTAAGATTAAGAGCCACTTGCAGTAAAAGAGTCGATTTTCCAATTCCAGGTTCGCCGCCGAGTAATATTAGAGAACCAGGAACAAGGCCGCCGCCTAAAACACGATTCAACTCACCGCAACCCATGTCGATGCGAGTTTCTTTAGACGCATTTATTTCCAAAACAGGAACAGGCTTCGACTTCATTTCAGGCAAAATAGAATTCTTGGCTGACTTATTATCTTTTCCCAAAGCAACACTTTCTTCCACATAACTATTCCATGCGCCACATCCAGGGCAATGACCGATCCATTTAGGCGATTCATTACCACACTCTTTACAATAAAAAACAGTCTTGATTTTTGCCATAACAATTAATTTTATTTTTATACAAAAATAAGAAAAACTTAATTGACTTATATTATTATTTATTATAATTTTGTAGAACTTTTTTTGAAAAATTTAAAATGTTTTGATATGAGGAAGTTTTACTTTTTCTTAATTATTTTCCTTGCCTTAGGCATAAGCCTCAATGCGCAAGAGATTACAGTAACAGGTATTGTCACTTCAGCTGAAGACGGCTGGGGTTTGCCTGGTGTAACTATTCAAGTCAAAGACACCACTAAAGGTGAAGTCACAGGTATTGATGGCGACTACACTATCAGTGTCAAGTCGAACGATGTATTGGTATTTTCATATGTTGGATACCAGTCACAAGAAATTCCTGTAAATGGAAAAACCAAGATTGATGTTGTGATGAAGACAGATGCCATGCTTTTGGACAATGTCGTTATCACAGCTTTAGGTATTAAACGTCAAAAAAGAGAGTTAGGTTATGCTACTGAAGACATCAGCGGTGAAGACTTGACACGTTCTGGTAGCGACAACGTCATCAACTCATTGAGCGGACGTGCTGCCGGTGTTCAGATTATCACTGGCGACGGTGTTGCTGGCGGTTCTTCTCGTATCGTCATCCGCGGTAACAACAGTATCTTTGGCGACAACCAGCCACTCATCGTTGTTGACGGTGTTCCTATGACTAACGAAGGCGGCGTCACTGGATGGGACGGCGGACAAGACTGGGGAACAGCTCTTAACAACATAAATCAAGAAGACATCGAAGACCTCAACATCTTGAAAGGACCTACCGCAGCTGCTCTTTATGGTTCACGAGGCGGTAATGGTGTTGTCCTTATCACAACAAAAAAAGGTAAGAAACAACAAGGTCTCGGACTCAACTTCTCATCAACATACAAGTTGACAAATCCTTACGGATACCGTGATGTTCAGAACAAATATGGTGCTGGCGGTCCTTTATCATTCTTGACACCAACATTAAAACAAGACGAAAACGGCAACTACATATATGACGTTAACGGATATAGTTCAGACAATGGTCCAGAAGGCAAGCCAACTAACACCACATTCGGTTACTATGGCGGTGCTGTTTCATGGGGTCCTGTCATGGACGGAACAACAATGCTTTGGTGGGACAGCGTCATGAGAGACTACACACCACAGCCTGATAACCTCAGCATGTTGTACAAAAACGCACATTCATTCACAAACAATGTCTCTTTCCAAAATGCTGGCGACTTTGGTTCTGTGAGAGTTTCTGTCACTGACGACCGTTCTGACGCTATCATCGACAACTGTAACATCAGACAAACAACATTCAATGTCGGTTCTTTGTTAAACATCTCAGAAAAAATCAAGGCTGACGTATCATTCACATACTTTGACTACCATCGTCTCAACTCACCTGTTCTCGGCGAATCATACAGCAACTTCAACAAAGGTCTTCTCTACAGCTGGCCAAGAAGCTGGAAAGGTATCGAATCAACAACATACGAACAAGAAAACGGTACAATGACAGAATGGGGAACATATCCATTCCAATACATCAACGCTAATACATTCTGGAGTTTCTATAACAACAACACAACTCTCGACCGTGACAAAGCTTATGGTTCACTCCGTCTCACATACGACATCACTGACTGGTTGACATTCGCTGGTAAAGCCGCTGTCGACTTCAGTTTAGACCAATATGAAACAAGAAACAAGCCTACAGCTATCGACGGAATGACAGGAGGTTATTACAAACAAAACATGACAAGAGACTATACTCTTGACGCCGACTTCCTCTTTACTGCACACAAAGACTTCATCTTCGGTACTTTATTCAACGCACGTCTTTCTATTGGTGGTGAACGTTATTACAGAAACACTTACGGAATGTGGGCTGGCACAGGAACATGGGCTTACGGAGATTTATATACATTCAACAACTTCCTAAGCGGTGGTTCTAATCCACTTACAACAAACATGCTTCCAGGCGAATCACGTTACGAAAAACAAGTCAACTCATTATATGGTTTCTTGAACATCTCTTACAAAAACTTCCTCTTTATGGACTTCACAGGAAGAAATGACTGGTCTTCAACATTACCATTAGACAACAACAGTTACTTCTATCCATCAGCAACATTGAGTTTCATCGCTACTGAAGCCTTCAAAATCAACTGGGGTCCTATCAGCTTCTTGAAAGTAAGAGGTTCTGCTGCTACAACAGCTAGTGACGACCTTCCATATCAGTTAGACTTCACTTATAACACAGGTTCATTTGGTGGACAATTAGCTACAACACTTCCAACACAAGTTCCACCACTTCAGTTGAAGCCACAGCGTCAACGTTCATTCGAAATCGGTCTTGACCTCGGTTTATGGGACAAATTCAATATGGACGTTACATATTACGACATCTACTCTTGGGATCAAATCCTTGCATCTCCAATGGCAGTGTCATCAGGTTCTAGCAGCGCTCGTATCAACACAGGTATCGTTACTAACAAAGGTATCGAAGCAATTTTGAACTACAACGTATTCCAAAGAGCCAACAGCTACTTGCAAGTAGGTATGAACATTGCAAGAAACACAAACCGCATCGTTGACTTAGGCGGTGCCGACATGTATATCTTGTCAGAAGTATGGGGTTCTAACGGTCCTGCTATCGCTGTTCAAGAAGGCGAACAATATGGTACAATCTATGGTTGGGATTATGTTTACACAATGGAAACAAAAGACGGCAATGTTGTTGGACCTTTCTATGACGACAACGGCAATCCACTCCCACTCATCAACGCTGCAGGTACAGAATACCTCAAGACAAACCAACGTGTTCCTGTTGGCAACTGCGCTCCTGCAGTGACTGGCGGTATCAACCTTAAATATAATTACAAGAACTTATCACTCTACGCCTTGATCGACGCTAAACTCGGCGGTGAAATCTATTGCGGTTCTTACGTCATCGCAATGCAAACAGGTCAAAGCAACGAGACATTATACGAACGCGAAGGTAACGGTCTTCCACTCTACGACGGAGAAGGCAACTTCTTAGGCAACTACGGCGTGGTACTCCCTGGCGTTTATGTAGACCCAGAAACAGGTGAAGCAACACAAAACGAAGAAGTTGTACATTATTATTATAACTACATGCCAAACTTCGGCGGTTGGGGCAACTACCTCACAACACCTGGTATCGTCAACAATACATGGATTAAAATGCGTGAAATAACATTAAGCTACAACTTCCCTAGCAGAATCCTTGAAAAACTCAAAGTGTTCCAAAACGCTTCTCTCTCAATCACAGGCCGCGACTTGTTCTATTTCTACAAATCACTACCTGACAACATCAACCCAGAAGGCACACTCGGAACTGGTAACGCTCAAGGTCTTGAATACGGCTCATTCCCAATGACACGCTCATTCATCGTATCACTTAGATTCGGTCTTTAATTAAAATAAAGGAGAAAAAAATATGAAAAAGAATATCAAAAATATATTGTTGGCAGCAACAGCTGTTATAGCTCTCGCTTTCAGTTCTTGCGACAAAGGCTTCGAAGAAATGAACAAAAATCCTATGAGCCCAACAGGTACCGACATCGGACCTCTCTTCAATGGCGTAGTGCAATCGCTCTGCTTGAACAGCAACGAACAATTCTACTTATGGAATGAGTTGTTTTATGCAGAAACAGAACTCGGCGCTTTAACATCAGAAGCTTGGGGTAACACAAGCATCGGCGTCGACGCAGTGTGGAACAACTATTACCTCGCTCTCGCTAATATCCACGATATTTACGATCGCCTCGATGAAATGTGCGAAACAGCTGAAGACACAGAAATCGACGATAAAGTAAGAGCTCAGCTCACCGTCATCGAAGCTTTCAAGACATTCAAAGTGACAGATATGTTCGGCGACATTCCTTACTCAGAAGCTGGCAACATCTGGTTCAACACTGTCGAAAACAGAAAACCAAAATACGACTCACAAGAGTATATCTATAAAACTTTATTAGAAAAACTCGTTGAAGCAAGAAACGTTTTAAGCAACGGTCAAGCAAAAACATCTTTGGGCAACTCATATTATTCTTTAGGCTCATTCGACGTATTATATAAAAATGACTATTACAAATGGGCTAAAATAGCTAACTCATTAATTTTACGTCACGGCTTGAGAATGTATGACAAAGACGAAGCTTTTGCAAAACCAATCTTGACAGAAGCATTCAACAAACCTGTTATCGACGACTATTACTACACAGGCGGAGCATTTGCATTGTGGCCACAATATTTAGGAAGTACATTCGGCGATGAAGGCTGGGCTTTCCGCGAACATAAAAACTTGAGAATGGGTGAAACAGTATTCGCTCAAATGTCAAAACCTAACGGAACTCCAGACAATACAATATTCGACCCAAGAGTTTATATCTTCTTCGATACAAACAATAAAACAGCAGAATATCCAGAAGGCGCATGGAGAGCATTCCCTCAAATGAGAGACGCTAACACTCCAACAGAAGGCGGAACTCCTTATTCTTCTGCAAGAGACAAAAACTACGCTTTCAAAGGCCCTGCTTGCTTGTATTCTCCATTCAACTTCTACCTCATCCGCGACCACGTCTTCGTACCACAAATGATGATCAGCGCAGCTGAAGTATGTTTCATCAAAGCTGAAATGACAGCAAGAGGAATCGCTCCTGGAGGCCTCGGAATGGCAACAGAAGAACTCATAAGAAAAGGTATCGAATTATCTTTCAACTTCTGGTTACAACTTCCAATCTACGGAACCGACGCTACATATAAATATATATACAGCGACCTTCAAACAATATTAGACAACGGCGACTTATATTCAATCTCTTCCGCTTACGCATCAAGCATCATGAACGAGATGATTTATAACAACACAGATTTCGCTGGCAACGAAGAAGCTTACTTGGAATTAATCTATCAACAACGTTGGTTAGACCTCTTCCGCCAAGCTAACGAAGCATGGAGCCTCGCTCGTCGTACATTCAAAACACCTACTACAATTGATCATAAAAAACTCGTATCATACAGATTGCCTTATCCACAATCAGAAGTTACATATAACTATGACAATTATAATGAACAAGTCAAGAAAATGGGTGGCGATACAAAAGACATTAAAGTCTGGTGGATGACTAAATGATAACTTAAATTCTATATTAACATGAAAAAATTATTTTTAACATTTTCCATGATGTTTTGTTTGACAGCTCTCGTAGCTCAAGAAGAACACATCATCAATTTCAACGATTATACAATAGGCACACAATGTCTTAATGGACAAGACAATTGGAGCACTCACTACCAAACAGCTGGTACATCACAAGACTTTGATATCGACTATACAGGAGATGGTTTGTTGTCACCAGACGAAACTGTAGCAGTTTTCTATCCTTACGGCGGTGCTGGCGTTGGTAGAACAGCAACTCGTAAAGCTTCAGAAAACTTCGGTTTCAACTTCAAAAACGGCGGTATCATCGACCTCGAATTCGACATCTTCCCAGCTTGGTGGGGCGACTATGTAGGCGTTGGTTTCGACGCTGACGGCGACGGCCACGTCCTTCAAGGCATGACAGAAGGCGACGGCGGCGTATATCTCCGCATCGCTGGCTCTGGCAACGACCGCCACCCTAACATTATGCTCCCTAACGGAACAGACCTCGTCATCAAAAACTACAGACAAGAAAACTGGGCAAGATATAAAATGTCATTCGACTTCTCAGCATACGACGGCGCAGGTTCTTTGACTGTATTCGTTAAAGATTTCGACGGAACAAACTGGACAGAATGGAAGCAGCTCTCAGAAGCAACAGAACTCAATATGGGCATGACTCCAGGCTCTGGCGATATGCGCGACTATAAAGTATGGGACGCTGTCTTCTTCCACTGCCAAGGCGGTACTGGCGGCTTCGATAACATCCTCGTTCGCCAAATGCCAGAAGGCAATATGCAATACATCAATATGCCTGACGTTCCAAAACAATTGACAATAAATCCTCCTTATACATTAGAAGCTACAACAACTTCTGGTCTCCCTGTTTCTTTCGAACTTATCAGCGGTCCTGCTACAATAGAAGGCAACGTTCTCACTCTCACAGGCGAAACAGGAACAGTGTCTTTGAAAGCTACTCAAGCCGGTAACAACGAATGGCTCGCAGCTCCAGATGTAGTGAAAACATTCGAAGTTATCGACCATACAGCTTATCCAACAGACATCACAATTCGTCGTCCTTATAACGAAACAAATGTCTATCTCCCAGAATTAAAAGCTATCGTCATCAGCACTAGCCTCAAAGTTGAACACGCCGACGCTCTCCACTTCGAAGAAGTAACAGCAACTATCAACGGTGAAGAAAACATTTTGAATACAATATATCCTGACGACCCAGAAAACGGTTACTACTACTGCTATTGGACTCCTTCTCAATATGGTGAACATACTATGACAATCAGTGTTACAACAACTGGCGGCAACGTAACAGAAAAAACATCAACATTCACCATCACTAATGAATACGAAGATATCGATGTAGTTACTTTCGACGGCGACTTAGAATGTACACCTCAAATTCACTCAGCAAAAGGCAATTACGTCATGCCAACTCATGTGGGCGCATTCAGCAAAATCAATGCTCACTACGATCATAAATGTATCAACAGATGCGACGACTACGACCGCGTCGGTGGCGTTAAAGTAAGAAACTACCGCGGCGAATGGATGGAACTCTTCCGTTATACAACTCCTTTCGGTAAAGAATGTGAAGATAACATCGACGTAACAGACTACACTTCTGTACTCCAAGGCCTCGTTGAAATTGAACTCTATTTCGAATCATGGAATGGCGACGGTTACAACCCAACACTTACTTTCAACATGACTAAAGGCGACCCAGAATACGACTACGCTAACGTTGAAGAATTATGGTTCGACATCTACGCATTCGGCGACTATAGAAAACAACAACCTGTTCCAAAAGTAAAATATTTCTTCCAAAATAACACAGAAGCCGCTAAGTTGAAACTCACAACAACAGGCCACAACTGGAGCAGCGGTGCTAACGGAACATTCAACACAGGCAACGCAGCCGAGTTCTACGAAGCAACTCATAACATCAACATAAATGGCGAAAAAGCTTACGAACAACACTTGTGGAGACAATGCAATCCTAATCCAGCAGGCTGCCAACCACAAGACGGCACTTGGCCTTACAACCGCTCAGGATGGTGCCCAGGCAGCATCGCCATGACATGGGACTTCGACTTGACAAAATATTTGACAACAGGTTACGCTGACTTATTCTACGAATTCGATCCAGCTTACCTCGACGAATGTCATCCAAATCACCCTAACTGCGTAAATGGATTCACTTGCGAAAAATGCGACGCTCCTGACAATCCTGTCTTGAGAGTATCTGGTAAAATCATTTCTTTAAGTAACACCGTTGAAGTTTTGACAGATGTTCCTACTCTCGTTGAAAAAGAAACATTCAATGTCGACATCTTCCCTAACCCAGCAAAGGCAACTATCAACTTCTCTTCAGATTATGAACATGGCAAGTTAAGCGTTCTCATCGTTAACGCACAAGGCCAAGAAGTTAGAAGATTCACCTTCGCAGGAAGCAGAAGCATCGATGTCTCTGACCTCACAAGCGGAGTCTACTTCGTAAAAATCTTAGGAAACACAATGCAAACTAAGAAGATTGTCATTAGATAATTCATAATTCTTAATGCATAATTCATAATTAAAGCTGTTGCTTCTATGAAGTGACAGCTTTTTTATTCTACAAAAAGAAATAAATTTGAGGAACTGAGGAATTGAGAAATCCCTCATACCCTTAGTTCCTTAATTCAAAGTTCAACAGTCCCGTCAGGGACGATAGTTCCCAGGCAGGTATGGAGAGCGTAGCTCGGAATGCCTGCAATAAAGACTGGATGTTAATCAGAGTACCGAAAGTACGACAGAAATAAACGAATAAATTCTGTCGCACCTTCGGCGCTTCTATTTTTCTAAACATTGTTTTGCAGGGACTCCGTGTTTCACGCTACGTCGCCTGCCTGGGTACTGACGTTCCTTCGGAACTATTTTAGGAATTCTGGAATTCTGGAATTGAGGAATTAAGGGTATGAGGATTTGTAGAGACGTCACTCCTATGGCGTCTAAGAAATTCCGAGACTACAAGTCAGAGTTCTTAGTTCATAAAAAAAAGGATGCCACCATCAGTGACATCCTAATTATGCATTATGAATTGTGAATTATGAATTATTCAACGATTGTCATTTCGTCAATCAAGCATGTTGCGCCAGCGTATTTGTCGATGATGAACAAAACGTAACGAACGTCGACAGAGATATTTTTACAGATTGATGGGTCATAAATCAAGTCGCTCATTGTTCCTTCCCATGTGCGGTCGAAGTTGAGACCGAGAAGATGACCGTCGGCATTTAAAATTGGACTGCCTGAGTTACCGCCTGTTGTGTGGTTGCCAGCGATGAAAGCAACGTGCATGCTGCCGTCTTTATCAGCATAACGACCGTAATCTTTTGTTTCGTAAAGCTCGCGCAAACGGTCTGTAACAACATAATCGTAAATCTCTGGATTTTCCTTTTGCATGATGCCGTCTAATGTTGTGTAGTGTTTGTAATGAACAGCATCTCTTGGTGAGAAACCGCCTACCTTACCGTAAGTGACGCGTAATGAGAAGTTAGCATCTGGATACATCATCTTATCAGGATTTTGTTCTGCATGGAACTCCATTTGTCCGCGCATGAAGATTCTTTGTAACTCAGATATTTCATTGCTAATCTTAGCAACATTAGGTCTTACGTTTGTAAAATAGAAATCCATCACGTTCTTATATGCCATCAATGCTGGGTCTTTAGCGATTTTCTTTGCTTTTGAAGCCTTGAAATTATCTAATAAATTATTAACATTTTCTTCTGAAGCGAACATTGTCTTTGCAAACAATTCATCAACATAAGCTTGAACGTTATCATATTTTTCAACGATAGTGTTGAGAAGCTCTGGACGGAAGTCGGCAGGCTGGTTGTTGATATATTCTTGAAGAACCATAGCTGCAACTTCTTGGTCTATTGGTTGATAATAATCTTTAAAAAATACTTTTGCAGCTTCTCTTGCTTCAGCGACGAGAGCGTCGATTTGTTCTTGAGGAGTGTCTTTTGTCACCTGAGCGAGTGCGTTGAAGTTAGCAGCGAATGTCAAGACTTCAATTTGAAGAGCTGTCTCTGAGAGGTAAGTCGTTGCCAAGCGATAAGGTTCGTATTCAGCATAAACTCTGTTGAAGTCTTTGATGAGTTCGAGGTATGCGCCTCTTGAACGGCTGTAGTTAGCCCATTTTGTGAAAGCCTTATCGAAAGCGTGTTTCTTTTCAACGCCTTTGAAGTTGTTGATACCTTCTATCACGCCCATCCATTTTTTCCAGCCGTTGCCGAGGTGAGCATGTTTTGAAGCATATTGAATTCTAACTTTAGGGTCTTTTTCTTGATATTTATTATAGATGTCGAGAATCTTGCCGCGAAGGTCAACGCTGACAGGATAAATGACGTTAGCTTCTTGATTTACAGCCACTGAAGGAAGATATTCGTTAGTACGAGCTGGATAACCGAATACGAAAGTGAAGTCGCCTTCTTCAACGCCTTTCAATGAGATTGGGAAATGATAAGCTGGTTTGTAAGGAACGTTATCTTCGTTATATTCAACGGCTTTGCCTTCTGGAGAGACGTAGATACGGAAGATTGAGAAGTCGCCAGTGTGACGAGGCCAAACCCAGTTGTCGGTGTCGCCGCCGAACTTACCGATATTTGAAGGAGGAGTACCGACCATACGGACGTCTTTAAATACCTCGTTATAAATCATATAATATTTATTTCCGTGATAGAAAGACTTGATTTCAAGTTCGTAGTCTGTTGTAGCAGAAGTCTCTTCTATAATTTTTGCGATGTTATTTTTAACGATTTCAGCTCTTTCTTCTGTTGTTGTGCTTTTTTCAACGCCAGCGAGGACGCGGTCTGTGACGTCTTCCATTTTCTTTAACATAACAGCTGTCAAGCCAGGACAAGGAAGTTCTTCTTCGAAGCTCATCGCCCAGAAACCGTCGGTGAGGTAATCGTGTTCTACTGTGCTGTGATGTTGAATCCAGTCGAAACCGCAGTGATGATTAGTGAAAAGGAGACCTTTGTCGCTGACGATTTCACCGGTGCAACCGCCGCCGAATAAGACGACAGCGTCTTTCATACTGCTGTTATTGATAGAATAGATGTCTTCAACTGTGATGTTCATACCCATTTCTTGCATCTCTTTTTCGTTGTTTTGCAACAACATAGGAATCCACATTCCTTCATCGGCTCTTACATTCATAAAAACCGACATCACGATAAATAATGATAAAAAGATTTTTTTCATATTGATAAAATTTTGATTGATTTCAATTTGTGCAAAGATAGTGAAATTTTAGGAATTGAGGATTTGAGGATTTAAGGAATTGAGGAAATAGGAATACTAAAAAAATCCTGTAAAATCCTCCCCTATTTCAACAAATTATCTGTAACTTTGCAATAAGCAAAAATTAAGTTATGAACAGAATAAAAGAGTCTATTGAGCAAAGCATCGAGGTAAAAAGCAAGATTTTATCTGATGAGAATTTGTTGCAATCCATTGAAGCTGCGGTTGATGTCATTGTAGAAAGTCTGCGTAATGGCGGCAAGATTCATTTCTGCGGCAATGGAGGTAGCGCTGCCGACGCACAGCATCTCGCCTCGGAACTCAGCGGACGCTTTTATCTGGATCGTCAGCCTCTCAACGCAGAAGCTCTGCATTGCAACACCTCTTATATGACGGCAGTCAGCAACGACTACGGCTACGACTTCGTGTATAGCAGACTTCTCACAGCATCGGGAAGAAAAGGCGATGTGCTCGTGGGAATCTCGACAAGCGGCAATAGCCGTAACATAATTGAAGCATATAAAGTATGTAAAGAAAAAGATATAAAAATCATTTCTCTCACAGGCGCAACAGGCGGCGCGATGAAAGACTTCGGCGGCATATTAATTAATGTACCATCTACCGACACGCCTCGCATACAAGAAAGCCACATCATGATAGGACACATTATATGCGAACTTGTTGAACGTAGAACTAAGAGCTAAGAACTTTAAACCAAACAAAATTTATGGCAACTCACAATGAAATTGGCGCCTTAGGCGAACAAATCGCTCTGGAGTATCTTCTCGAGCGTAAGTATCAGATTTTAGAAAAGAATTGGGTGTGCGGACACAAAGAAGTCGACATCATCGCAAAAGACGGCGACACTATCGTCTTTGTCGAAGTGAAGACACGTCACAGCACCTGCCTCGTCGAACCGGAAGCGACTGTCGATGTTTATAAGCAGCGACATCTCATCTGGGCTGCAAATTCTTTCGTCAATCGTTATCAATACGACAACGACGTTCGATTCGATATCATCGCTATCGTCATCGACAAAAACAACGAAAAAAGGATAGAACACATTGAAGATGCATTCTATCCTTCAGTCAGAAGTTATAAATAAGAAATTGTTATGGAAATAGTACTTGATATTAAAAATCTTATTTATACTATTCGAGGTATAAAAGTAATGCTCGATTCTGATCTCGCAAAAATATATGGTTATCAAACAAGAAGTTTTAACCAGCAGGTAAAAAACAATATTGAAAAATTTGATGAAGACTTTCGTTTCCAACTTACAAAAGAAGAATATGAAAAAATCTTGATGTCAAAAAATTTGACATCAAACTGGGGAGGAACCAGAAAGTTACCTTTCGCATTTACAGAACAAGGTGTTTATATGCTTATGACTGTTTTAAAAGGAGAACTCGCTATAAAACAAAGTAAAATTCTAATTAAGGCTTTCAAGGAAATGAAAGATTTTATAATAGGAAACAATAATTTTATTGAAAACAGGGAGTTACTTCAAATAGCAATTCAAACATCTCAAAATACATCTGATATTGCACACATAAAAAACACAATGATTAATAAAGATGATGTGTTGAAAATAATTAAAGATTTTACAGATATTCACATTAAAAAAGAATATCTGATTTTGAATGGGGAAACAGTTGAAGCAAACTTAGCTTATGATAGTATATATAAAACTGCCAAAAATAAAATATATGTGATAGATAATTACATAGGATTAAAAACTCTCGTGATGCTAAAAAATGTAAATCCAAACATTACTATTACTATCTTTAGTGATAATATCAGTTATGGTTTACATCAAAAAGAATTTATAGATTTTTGCAAGCAATATCCTAAAATATCTATTACCTTTCGCAAAACTTGTGGTATTTTTCATGATAGATATATTGTTCTTGATTATAATGATAAAAATGAACAAATATACCATTGCGGTGCTTCTTCAAAAGATGCTGGCAATAAAATTATGAGCATTTCTAAAGTTAATGAAAATCACGTTTACCATCAAATAATAGATACTTTATTAAACAATCCTATTTTGACATTAAAATAAAAAAGGATAGAACACATTGAAGATGCATTCTATCCTTCTCTTAAATAGACTTTGGTCAATTATCCTACTGAACTTCCTGGAGCAACAGGCTGACTTGGTGACATGACAACCAATCTTCCGTCTTTGTCTTCAGCTGATAAAATCATGCCTTCGCTGACGATGCCTTTCAACTTACGAGGCTCGAAGTTAGCGATGAAGCATACTTGCTTGCCGACTAATTCTTCAGGATTTGGATAATATTTAGCGATTCCTGAAACGATAGTACGTTTGTTCATACCGTCGTCAATCAAGAATTGTAATAACTTGTCTGCTTTTGGAACTTTAACGCATTCTAAAACAGTACCGACTCTGATATCCATCTTGCCAAATTCATCGATGTTGGTGTTAGGTTTGATTGGATTTGGAGCCCATGCGTTGAGTTCGTTTTGTTTCTTTGTCTCTTCCAATTTATTGACTTGTGCTACCACTGTCTCGTCTTCAACTTTTGTGAATAACAATTCAACTTCGCCGATAGTAGCGTTTTCGTTCAATAAAACTGTTTCCTTAGCTTGATTCCAGCCGCTTACTTCCAAGCCAATCATTGATTGTAATTTCTTAGCTGAGAATGGCAAGAATGGTTCTGACAAGATAGCGAGTTTAGCGACGATTTGCAATGAAACTGCGAGAACTGTCTTGACTCTTTCAGGATCTGTCTTGAATTGTTTCCAAGGTTCGTTTTCTGTAAGGTAACGGTTACCGAGACGAGCAAGGTTCATCAATTCTGACAATGCTTCACGGAATTTATAAGTGTCAAGAAGGTTAGCAATCTTATCAGGATATTGATTCATTTCTTCGATAGCGGCTTCGTCTTTTTCGTTAAGGTTAATCATAGCTGGAACCTTACCTTCGAAATATTTATGTGTAAGAACCAAAGTACGGTTTACGAAGTTGCCGAAGATAGCGAGCAATTCGTTGTTATTTCTATCTTGATAATCTTTCCAAGTGAAGTTATTGTCTTTTGTTTCAGGAGCGTTAGCTGTCAAAACATAACGAAGGACGTCTTGTTTTCCAGGGAATTCTTCAAGATATTCATGCAACCAAACAGCCCAGTTACGAGATGTTGAAATCTTGTCGTTTTCGAGGTTGAGGAATTCGTTTGCAGGAACGTTTTCTGGAACGATATAATCACCGTAAGCTTTCAACATGCAAGGGAAGATGATGCAGTGGAAAACGATGTTGTCTTTACCGATGAAGTGAACGAGTTTTGTTTCTTCGTCTTTCCACCATTTTTTCCAGTCTGTACCATTTTCAGCGCAGTGTTCTATTGTGTTAGAGATGTAACCGATAGGAGCGTCGAACCAGACGTAAAGCACTTTACCGTCGGCTTCTTCAACAGGGACAGGCACGCCCCAGTCGAGGTCGCGGGTAACAGCGCGTGGCTGGAGACCATTGTCGAGCCAGCTCTTGACTTGACCATAAACATTAGGTTTCCATTCTTTATGACCTTCAATAATCCATTCGCGGAGCCATTGTTCGTATTGGTCTAAAGGAAGATACCAGTGTTTTGTAGCTTTCTTAACGAGTTGTGCGCCGCTGAGAGCTGAGTGAGGATTGATGAGTTCATCAGGGCTCATTGAAGAACCGCATTTCTCGCATTGGTCGCCATAAGCATGGTCGTTGCCGCATTTAGGACAAGTACCGATGATGTAACGGTCTGATAAGAATTTGTTACGTTCAGGGTCGAAGAATTGTTCTGATTCTCTTTCGATGAATTTGCCTTCTTCGTAGAGTTTCTTGAAGAAAGCAGCTGCTGTCTCATGGTGAGTCTTTGAGCTTGTACGAGAATAAATGTCGTAGCTGATGCCCAATTTTTCGAAAGAGTCTTTGATTATATTATGGTATCTATCGACGATATCTTGAGGAGTGCAGCCTTCTTTTTCAGCTTTGATAGTGATAGGCACGCCGTGTTCATCTGAGCCGCCGACAAACAAAACCTCTTCACCCTTCATTCGGAGGTAACGGACGTAAGTATCTGCTGGGATATAAACGCCTGCCAAGTGACCGATATGCACTGGACCATTAGCGTAAGGTAATGCTGTCGTTACCGTGTAACGTTTGAAATGTTTGTCGTTATTTTCCATTGTCTGTAGTTTTATAATATATTAATTAAGGTGCAAAGATAATAAATATTTTTCTGAGAAATGTTAATAAGAATTGTCTTCTTACAATCCAAACTTTATCAAGTTTCTATCCAGTTCTCCTGCCTTATCGACTTTGTTCTGTTTGTATGAATTGAAGTTATATGAAATTCCAATCCACAACATTCTGCTTTTCTGCTTGCTGATATTAGCGAGGTCATAAATCCTGTTGTATGAATGAACTTCCCATTCGTAAGTGTTGAAGACATCGGTGACAAGCAGCGATAATGTCAAGGCTCCTTTCATAAGTTTCTGCTTGACACCCACATTCATCTTATGTGTGAAAGAAGTGGTGAGCTGCGGATAATATTGCGGAGTCATGATGAAATATTGCAGCTGCAGGCTTGTAGTCTTTCTTGGAATAAAATCGAGCATGATATTGGAATTGTTCGACCAGCCTTCATTGTCGATGTCGGCTCCGTCAAAAACGCCTTTAGTCATAACATAGAAAGTGTTGGCACTCAATGTAGCTGTCATCCATTCCAAAGGAAAAATCTTCAATGATAAATCAAGACCGCTCTTCATATCGTAAGTAGCATTGATGTAAGTCGTGATTAACAGACTATCAACGATCTCTGTGACTTGTGAAATATAATCGGTGGTGTAGTTGAAATAAGCGTCAGCAAAAAGATTGAATTTATCACCTTTTATGTTATATGTCAAATCGAGTTTAGATGTCTTCTCCGGATGCAGATTCATATTGCCTTGTTCGTATGTCATGGCATCGACCATGCTCATATAAGGATTTAGCTGTGGATAAGTAGGACGTCCTATTCTGCGAGAGAAAGCAAGCGACAAATCTTGTTTGTCGGATACTTTATATGTACCAGAAAAACTCGGCGCAATGAAAATATCTTCATTTCTAGTATCAATATTTTCGTGTTTGCTATCTAATGTTACTATGCTATACTCACCTCTCAAACCTAATTTAAAGTTGAATTTTCCTATATTTTTTGAAGAAAACATCACGTATGCCGCTGGTATCAATTCCGTATGTAAAAGATCATTGCTGAAGGATTGCGAATAAATCCAATCTTCATTTTCCCATGAATAGAATTCGTGGTAGATGTCGTTGCTGCGATATGTCACTTTGGTTCCTGCACTCAAGGTTCCTTTGTTTAACTTTTGTTTATAATCGGTCTGAAAGTTGGATATGAAAGGACTGCCTCCTGAGTTGGAATAATTTAAAAGCTCGCCACCTACATAATAATATGAAGGTCTCTTTCCCCAAATCTTCGACACAGAACCTCTGAAAGAAATATCAGAAATTTCTGGTTTTATGATATGACGATACATCACAACTGCTTCAATATTATCTCTGTTCCATGTCATATCGTTATGACGGTTTTCTTCATTGATAATATTGCCATTCTCGATGATGTTATGTAAATCCTGTTTCACATTCAATTTTGGCGACATATATTTCAAATCGACTATCAGAGTGTTTTTCTTGTTGATTCTGAAATCAGCGCCGAGACTTACATTATTATTGAATGTATATCTGTCAGAAATCATCTGCTGTTTTATGAGACTTCCCGACTCTTTCATAAGACGAGTGAGCGAACTGTTTATGATGTCGTCTTCGTATTTTGTATTGTAATTGAAACGATAAGAAGCCTTTTTGCTATTATATGAAAAACCAGCGTTGCCCGTCACAAAATGGTTGAATCCGTAGTTAGAAGCAAGCACTCCGCTGAATCCTTTTGCACTCTCTTTCTTCATGATGATATTGATGATTCCACCTGTTCCTTCAGAATCGTAAGACGCATCGGGATTGGTAATGACATCGATGCTTTTAATATTAGCTGCCGGTATTGTTGACAAATCTGTTATTGTTGTAGGAACGCCATCCATAAGGACGAGGATGTTTTTGTTGCCACGAATTGAAATTTCTTCATTTTGTATTGACACGGAAGAAGAAGCGCTGAGTATATCAAGAGCGCTGCCTTTTGAAGAAGCAATATTAGCTGACGCATTGATGCTTGTATGTTCTACCGTCGATTTATGCGAGACAGCTGTAGAACTGACTACAACATCATCGAGCATTACTACATTCTCTTTCAAAACGACATCATTAACTTCAATCTTAGCTTTGTTTGGAATTATTTTTATCTCTTCTTTTACATAACCTATGAAATCAAAAGTGAGACGCAGTTCTTCTTCAGACTGCTGAACTTTCAATGTGAAAATACCTTCGTCATTGGTAATGGTTCCTGTTATTATTTTATCATCATGATAAACAGCGACAGAAACATAAGGAAGAGGAGCTTCATTCTCATCAATGACTTTACCTTTAATCGATGAGATATTATTCTGCGCAAAGACATTCAGATTAAAAATAAAGAACAAACATAGAATTAAAAAGTGCTTTGTAGTAATTGTGATTTTATTCATATTATATATTGTTAGTAAATAGAAGGAGTTATAAAGACACGCCAGGAGCCTTCTTTTTCTCCTCGCTCGATATAATTATTTTTCATTAAATGATTGACCAATTTTTTTACTGCCGACATATTGACACCTAATTCTTTTTGAATGTAATCAAGTGTAACAACTGGTTCCGACATCATTAGTTTTAATATCTTAGTATAATTTGCCGAACGAAACTCCACCTTCTCGCCATCATACCACCAAAGAAGTTCGTCTTGTTCTGTTAAAAAACAAACATCGTTGTAAATCTCTCGAGCCACCAATCCCGTAAAATATTGCATAAATGGTTTTATTGATTGAAGTGAAGCTTGCGCTCCTACATTCGGGCCTAAGCCAACCTGCAAATCTGTTTGATGCAAAGCCTCAAGATATTCCCACTTGTTACGACTTCTAACAACTATCATCGGATAGCCATGCTTTGATAGTATGTAATTAACAAGCAAACGAGCGATACGTCCATTTCCATCTTCAAAAGGGTGAATCCTTATATAACGATAATGAAATAAAGCTGCTAATTCAACCGGAGAAAGCTTTCCTTCTTTTTCAGCTTGATTATACCAATCAACAAGGTCTGTCATCAATGCTGGTGTTTCTTCTGGAGATGCATAATCAAAACGGTCACCATAACGTGTGATGACACTATTCGGACGTGTTTTGTATTGACCTGCATGAATCACATAGCTTGTGGTAAAACCTCCAGGAAGATTTTTATGTACAGTGTAATCTTCACGCAACATGATTTTATGTAATGTACGAATGAAATTTTGAGTGAGAGATGAATTTTGTATTAAAGACTCTTCATTCATCATTTTTAATGCAACATTACTTGCAGCCATGTCCTGCACATCTTTAATGTCAGCTTCTCCTATAACCTTTCCAAAAAGCAACAAAATTTCAGTTTGACCATACGTCAATGTATTACCTTCAATATGGTTAGAGTTATAGTTAAAATCAACGGTAAATCTACGACTTAATTTTTGTCTGTCGTTTTCTGATAACGGCTGAATTTTTTTCCAAGCCCCAATGGCTTTTTCTAAAGTTAAGTACTTCATAATTTTTTTGATTTAAGATTATAATTTGCTTAAAAGGTGGCTGTACAGCCACCAATTCACCTACAAAGATACTATTTTTTATATTTAAATATGTTTTGTTGATAATTTTTTCTAAACATTTTTTCCTTAATTTTGTCTTTCATTAAACATTAAAAACAAATCATCATGATAACTTTTGAAGAACAAATCCGTAACGAAAATATCAAAGACATCGCTAATAAATTAATGTGTGCTGCTCGCACCGCACCGAAGGCAAGAGGCATCGACAATCTCGTGCTCGCCGTCGCAACCGACGACACCATCGTGAAAATCGCTGAAAAAATGAAACAACTCGCCGCCGAACGCGACATGGCATTCCTCAACCGCGATGCAGAAAACATCTTGAACTGCGACGCTGTCATTTTATTCGGAATGAAAATAAGTCCGCTCGGCTTGAACTGTGGCGCATGCGGTTTCAAAGCGTGTGGCGACAAACCTAAAAACGTGCCTTGTTTCTTCAACGCCAACGACCTCGGAATAGCAATCGGCTCTGCTGCATCATTAGCCGCCGACTTCAGAATCGACAGCCGCATCATGTTCTCCGTAGGTCAAGCTGTACTGGCTCTCAACTTATTGCCAGAATGCAGCATGGTTCTTGCATTGCCACTTTCCGTAAGCAGAAAGAGCATTTTCTTTGATAGAGGATAAAAATCCTAAATAAGATTTATTAACACGATAGAGTACATCTTTGTATTCTATCTTTTTATTCCCATAATAAAAATCAACTATCATGAAAAAAAAATCATTTATGCGTTAAGAGATTTTTTGAAAATTTCTAAAAAACAAAATGTATGTCATGAAAATGAAAATTATCCAGACAATCAGATTTCAGTATTTGAATTTATGGACAATATCATTTTCGATTTAAAAAAATCGGGAAAAAACCGTACATCAGAAACATACCAATCAACATCAAACAGTTTCAAGCGTTTCAGAAATGACAAAGATTTAACATTTGCAGAACTAAATGCGCAAATGATAATGTCGTACGAATCTTACCTGAAAGACAACGGCATCTGCCTCAACAGTTCTTCTTTTTACATGAGAACTTTCAGAGCCATTTACAATAAAGCTGTAAACTATAATCTTACAAAACAACAATTTCCATTCAAAAAAGTTTATACCGGCATTGACAAAACCATCAAACGTTCTGTGTCATTAAATACCATCAGAGTTATCAAATCCATTGATTTATCGTCAGATTCGTCATTAGATTTTGCTCGTAATATGTTTTTATTTTCGTTCTACACCAGAGGTATGTCTTTCGTAGATATGGCATATTTGCAGAAAAAAGATTTAAAACAAGGCATCTTATCGTACCATCGGCGCAAAACGAAACAACAATTATTTATAAGGTGGGAAAAATGTATGCAAGATATTGTAGACAAATATGACACCAGTAATTCGCAGTATTTATTGCCGATTATAGATTCGCACTGTAATGTTGACGAAAGGAAACAATATCTGCGAGCCAGTCAGAAGGTAAACTATCATTTGAAAAAGTTAGGTGAGAATATTTCCTTGCAAAATTCATTGACGATGTATGTAGCCCGCCATTCTTGGGCAAGCATCGCAAAAGGAAAAAACATACCGATTTCAGTGATTAGCGACAGCCTGGGACATAACTCAGAACTCACTACACAGATATATTTGTCAACAATAGACAATAATGTTATAGATAATACTAATAGTATGATAATCAAATTATTATGATAATATCTCTGTGTAAGAGATTTGAGTTTATGTTGCAAACATAACACTTTTTTTTGTTTTACAACAAAGAATACATGATTTTTTTTTTAAAAGTTGATAACTTTAGATTAACACTAATTTTTTATTCCCATAAATTATACATTTTTTTCTATTTGAGCTGGCAAATCTCTTACACAGAGATTAAATAAGTTTAATATGTCAGTATTCTGTTAATTGATGCCACAGTATATTGATATGTATAATTGGCATCAGTAACAAATAAAAAACAAACAAATTATGGGCGGCATTATTGCTTTATTAGTTTTGGGTGCTATCGGTTATCTTTATCTTAGCAGCGACCCAAAGTGGTTAAAAGAAACTTACAAAGGTAAAAACGATGAACAGAAAAAAGTTATCCGTTATTTCTTACGTCAAGGTCTCCTTGCTCGTATTATGAAAGACGAAGAATACGATGAAATGGTTGCAAAGAAAGTTGCAGCATTGAATGTTCAACAAAAAGCATTAGACAAACACGGATTGGATCTCAGTCAAGTAAGTGAAGTACCTCCAGTAATTTTTGAAGGTTACGTTTACGATAAATCTTGGTCAAAAAAAGGAAAAGATCAATTATGGAGAAGTTCACGTTATCAAGTTTCTTGTATTTTATTTTCTGATACTCAAGTATATTTCTATCAATATACATTTAATTTAGATGATGTTAGCAAAAAAGAAAGTACAGACGAATACTTCTACAAAGACATCGTAAACTTCTCTACAACATCTGAAACAGAAGAAGTTCCAATTTACGACAACAAAGGTAATAAAGAAAAAGTTGAAAATATCAATACAACAAGATTCCAAATGGTTGTACCAGGTGATAAGGTTTCATGTGCTTTAGACAGAAATGATGAAGAAATAGAAAGAACTATCAAAGCCATGAAGAACAAATTACGCGAAAAGAAAAGCTAAATGACAGAAGATGAATTGATACAAAATTATTGTAAAGAAAGAACATTACACAGATCCAAAGATTTGCTAAGGTCTTTGTTGCAATTAAATTGTATTACATTTATTGTAAATGTCATTTTTCAATAACTCAAAAAGAACTTTGTTGGGATTATTTTCAACAAAGTTTTTTTTATCCAAAGTCCTTTTATTGACAATACAAAGCCAATAGAAATCATTTACTAAAGAATCAATTAATAAGAATTTAAAAACAATTATTATGGGTTGGTTAGGTATAACAAGGGACAAAGATCCCAAAGAAGCCGCATACAATCGCGGAGAAAAAAGTTTTCAAGATGTTATTGAGAATCAATCGGATGGAGAGCTTCTCTATTCAATTGATCCTCGTGAAGACTTTAACACAGGCAGTACATTGATAGTACATCCTGGAGAAGTTGCCTTATTTGAAAAAAACGGAGTAATACAAGAAGAATTCACTAACGGAAGATATGTCTTGTCAACAGAAAATTATCCGTTCATAAGCAGGTTAAGAAATATGCTCTCTGGAGGTGTAAGTTCATTCAATTGTAGAGTACACTGGTTCAGAGAAGGAGATTCAAAAGAAATAAAATGGGGTACAGAAACACCAATTGAAATAGAAGACAGAATTTATAATCAGGAAGCGAAATTAGGTATAGCGGCAGTCTATAAGATTAAGATATCCAACCCTACATTATGTTTAAAAAAGCTACTTGGAAACAATATTTATTTCAAGAGCGAAGCAGAAATGAATGAATATTGGGGTGGAGAATTGTCTTCTATAATAAGAGAAGTCACATATAATATTCTTCGTGCATATCCAAATACTATGTTGGATGCCATAAACCAGACAAGATCCATTTCCAAAAACATTCAGCCAGAAGTTGATGAAAGCATATCGGAATATGGTATCCAGTTAGTGAAATTTTCAATAGTAGCCATTAACATACTTGACGACTTTATTGAAAGAGTTAGAGCAAATAAAGACATAACCCGTGACGCCACTTTACAAGGTATGGCTAGAGACATTGAATCACAAGCTGAAGCCAAGGCAAAAATTAATATTGCACAAGGTGATTTGGGTGTTATGCAAACTTTGGGTGAAAACTGGGGCAAACAACAAACTGTTGAAATTCTCAAAAACATATCTGTCAATCCAGGTGCCGGCGGCATTGCTTCTGCAGGAGCAGGTTTAGGCATGGGTTTGGGAGCAGGAAATGCATTTGGCAACATGGCAAATCAGATAATAACACCTCAGCAAACAAATACAGTGACACCGCCACCAATAAATCAAAATGAAACAAAATATTATTTGTACATAAATAATATGCAAATGGGACCTTTTGATTTACAAATAGTTAAACAATTCATACAATCAGGTCAGTTAACACCTGACACACTTGTTTGGAAAGAAGGTCTTGCAGAATGGATTCCTGCAAAAAATACTGAAATCCAGAATTTGTTCAATCAAGGAAGGCCAACACCTCCTCCACCTCCTGTAACACCAAATATATAAAGCTATGAAAAAGAATTTCTTATTATTTACAATATTATCAATATTTTTAATAATATTCAATCTTTTGTTTTTCCTATTTGGAGACATTGCAAATAATCACAATTCGGTGTGGATATCGTATGGTTTCATACATTTTTCATATCTGATATTTGTTTTGTCAATATTTACCAACAAAAAAGGAAGCGGCAAAAATGGATATGAAGCATCGACAGTATTTATAACATGGAAATACTTTGTTATAGAACTCATCGTCGGCTGTGTTTTCATATTTCTCAATTTAGAAGGTATTGCTATAGCTCTCAGCTCGCAATCAATTCTAGCAGCTATCTTTGTCATATTATGGCTGTCAAACCTCCTTGCCAATGAACATACAGCAGATTCAATGGCAAGACAAGATCAAGAAATATCATATATAAAAGACTGTTCTTACAAACTCAGATTATTGTCACAAAATTCGACTGATTTATCAACAAGAAAAATCATAGACAAATGCTATGACGCTGTCAGTTCTTCTCCATCAAAAAGTAATAAAAATGTTTATGATATTGAGATAAAAATTCTCAACACAATATCTGAATTAGAAAATGCTGTTGCTGCAGACAATAAAGAATCAATAAAAACGATTTCTGCTAATCTTTTAAAAATAGTTACAGAAAGAAATATAAAGCTTAAAAATCAACAATAATGAGTGTAGATGTTTTAGATATCAAATGTCCAGGATGCGGAATGCCAGTATCTACAGGACAAAATATTTGCGAATGGTGCAACAGACCTGTTGTCATAACAACATTCAACAGTGTCGCTTCCATGCCATTACCTGAAATCAATAAATATGCGAATAGTTACAGAAAAGCTTTAGATGAACATCCAGATGATTACAATTTGAATACATCTATTGCTATGTGTTATCTACGATTAAAATTATACGACAAGGCTTTGCTTGCATTTGAAAAAGCTATTGAAGATAATTTTGACAATGCTGAAGTATATTTTTATGCTGCGATTTGCATTTTAAAAGGCAGGAAAGCTTTTTTACTGCAACGTCCAGAAATAAACAAAATTGAAGAATATATTGATGCTGCATTAATGATAGAACCTCGCGGTATATTTTATTATTTCAAAGCTTACATAAGGTACGACTATCATTATAGAAAATGTTATGGCGTAAGTCCTAATTATAATGAATTACAGGAAATGGCTTTTTCAGCTGGCGTATCAAATACTGATATTCAACAATTATTTGAAATCTTGAACGTTGAAAAACCTGAAGTTCTTAAAATAAATTAATAACCATTTCATAATTTTTTGTTCAAAAAAAAGCCGCTACTTAAAAAATAGCGGCTTTAATTATGCATTATGAATTATGCATTATCTAACAACAAGTTTCTTTGTAACGACTTGTCCTCCGATTACGTTAACGAAATACATTCCAGGAGCTAAATCTGAAATATCTAATATCGTGCTTCCTTCAAAAACAAAGTTACGAACTTCTTGTCCTTGCATATTTACAATATGTACGCAAACGTATCCTTTGTCGTAATCTGTTGTCAATCTTAAAGCATCGGTAGCTGGATTTGGGAACAAACCTACTTCAAATGGAGCTTTGTTTTCTTCTACACCAGCTGTAACATAAATAGCATCAATGTCGTTGCTGTATGTAACAACTTTAGCTGACACTCTTAAAATAGGATTGTCGGCAGCCAAACAGTTAGGACAGAAATTTTGTCCATTAACACAATCAGGATAATTTGGATGGCATTCATCTATGTATGATGGATCTAATTGATAGAACAATTTGATTGTGCTGTCTGCAATATATTGATCGAGGCTGTAATCCCATACCATAGCCAATGAACCTGGGCACCATCCTGAACGATCGTAAGTCCAAGTTCCGTTTTGTGGCTGACATCCAGCTGGATTAGGATTACATTTTCTCCACAAATGTTGTTCATAAGCTTTTTCATCATTGATGAGGATGTTATGAGTACCTTCGTAGAATTCGGCTGCATTATTTGTGTTGTAAGCTCCGTTATTGCCGCTGCTCCAATTGTGTCCGGTTGTGGTAATCTTCAAGTTAGCTTTTTCAACTTCTTCTGAGAAAGTGTATATTTGAACTGGAACAGGCTGTCTGTTTCTGTAATCGCCGAAATCATATATACCATTCCATATCTCATTCATATTGATATATTTATATTCTGGCTTTCCTTTTGTCATATCAAATATCGCTGTTGGAGTGTAACCTTGTCCGTCCCATGTTTGGAAATAAAGTTCAAATTCAACCAAACCTTGAAGCAATGATGTATAATCAGTTACGTCCATTTTATCGTCGCATTCTCCGCCGAATGGTGTCACATAACGATAAAGTTCAATCCATTCACCGCGATAGTTTTTGATACGGCAATGGCCTACTCTGTCGTATGGATCGCAATTGCCATTAACACAATTGTGTTGATATATCAAATCAATTTTGTTGAAAGCATTGACGTGTGTTGGAAATACATATTCTTTGTAATTGTATTGCATGCTTGGTGTCACTGCAAAGTCGCCATCGAAAGCTGTAACGCTGATATTATCGAATTCGTTTGTAACTTCAAAAGTATTTGAAACGCTTGTAACTTTTCCTCCTGATTGTTCGATAGTTGCGGTCATATTGTATACTCCGTATTTAGAAGGAGTCCATTGTGTATACCAATAACCGTTTTCTGGATTATTAGGATAAGATGTCATTAATTCAACAGTTTCGCCGTCGATGTCGCATGTCACTGACTCGAATTTGATAGCGTCGCCGTGTTCGATGTATGCGCTTAAAGATATGATAATAGGTGATTCGAGGTCGCTGACATAAACCATTGTTCCGTCGTAAGGACGACGAATTGTGATTTCTGGAGTATATTTGCTAGGATCAATAACTTCAAATGTACGAGTCACTGAAGGAGCTGCTTGCCATTGTGTCGCATCGCCGTTTTGAACAGCTTTAACTTTAACAATACCTTCTTCACCTGTGAGTGTCAACACATTATCTTCTAATGTAGCTGGTCCGCTGATAAGTTCAAAAGAAACAGGAAGATTTGATGTTGCAGTAGCGTTCAATTTTATAGGTTCTGCTGAAATAAGTTGGTCAGAAATATGAGGGAAATCGATGAATTGTGATGACAAACCTGCTGGAATATGACGAACCAATAAGTTATCGTATCCTGCATGAGAACTGTTCAAGAAGAATATTCCATCCCACATAGCAGGGTCGAAACGGTCGCCTGAACCTGGCTTTAAGCCTGCATTGATACCTTGAACTTCTGGAACTGGCTGGAATTCACCTGTACAGCCATAGTCAGCGAATAAAGTAACGCTACCTGCTCCATCATTAGCTTCAAGGTCAATCATGATTTTCCAACGTGACCATCCTTTTTGTTCATAATCGAAGTCGACAGCTAACTTATTGTTAGGCAATACAATACCATTCACAAATTTAGGTCTTTCATCAAAACCTGTTGTAGTAAAATAAATACCGCCGTCTTTGCTCGACAAATTTGGATTTGGCTCTGTTGTTTCATAATTCATTGGTGGCAAAACAACGCCGTCGCCGTCAGCATCATAACCAACTCCGAAAACAGTTCCCCAGTGGTTACGCAAAATGTCTAACTCAATTTCTATAGTTCCGCCTTCTGAAAAATCAAATTGAAAATCAGGTGTCGATTTGTGTGTTGCAACTTCACCATAGTTTGTGTTAGCATTATCAAAGAAAACAGCTAACGACTCGTCTGGTGAAGTTTGTCCGCCAGCACCTAAATATTCTACCTTAAATTGTCCGCCGCCTGCGCTATGTGCCTTGGCAACCCAATTATCTTGACCATTTAAGATAGCATCTTCTTGATAATCATTAAAATCTTTTTCTATGACTGTCTGCGCCTGAACAGAAACAATCATAAATAAAGAGAGAAATAAAAATACTAACTTCTTCATAGCTTTTATGTTTTTAATTATTAATCTCTAATAACTATTTTCTTTGTTAATGAATTTTCACCTAATATTTTAACAAAATAAACACCATTGTTTAAATCTTTAATGTCAACAGTAGTTTTTGTTTCAAATGAAAATTCTTTAACAATTTGTCCTAATGAATTAACAATTTTAACATTTTTCATTCCTTCTGTATCTGCTGTCAATGTTAATATATTTTTAGCAGGATTTGGGAAAACTGTTACATTATCATATTCATTTTCAATAATATTTTCTGTTGATAAAGTAGCTAATGTTGCAACACAAGCTATGTTCATTTGTGTGAAACGTTGTGATTGTTCAAAAGAATTAACACTTGTTCCTATAACATCTTCTAATGTGTGAATGTAAGGACTAAAATTGTCTTTGTCTTCGAAAGGATAAATTCCCATAAATCCGTTGTTGTTGAAAGATTCATGGTCGCTGGTGCCTTTTGTAAATTCTATATGACGAACTTCCATTTCTGGGAAATAAACGCCAGCTACGTTTTTGTAATATTCTCCAAGAACTTCAACATTTTCAGGATAAATCAAGTCAACGTGAATTTCATTGCCTGGATGTAAATATCCGTTCATATCGTTGTTGAAATAAGCAACAATGTCATAACCCATATCTACACAGAATTCTGCGTAAGCTTTACTGCCAACCAAACCTATTTCTTCAGCTGAAAACGAACAATAAATAATAGAATATTCAAAACTATATTCTGATAAAATTCTAGCTGTTTCTAAAACTGTTGCAACACCTGTGGCATTGTCATCAGCACCTGGAGCTTCTTGTCCGCCATGACCAGATCTCTCTGAATCATAGTGACTTCCGCAAATAACATATTTGTCTGGATATTTTGTTCCCCATTGTGTAGCAATGATATTTGGTGAAGATTCGTTAACTCCATGTTTGAATTCAAATTGTTCAACATCCAAACCTAAGTTTTCAAATTGTTCATAAATCCATTGTCCAGCTTCGTATGCTTGTGCTGTATTATATTGTCTTCTTCCGTAATCTTGCAAATGTTGAACTGTTGCTGTTAAATTTTCAATGCTGACTTCATCCATCAAAGTTCTTGTCATTTCGTCTTCTTCTGTAATTGAAGGAAAATCACGACGTGCTTGTGCCAATCTTGCTAATTTTTTATCAACGACAATCATACCGTCATTTTTAGCAGGTTTGACTTCTTTATTTAAAGATTTGACAATTAACAAATTATCATCGCTGAATAAAACATCAACATTTTCTCTTTCAATATAATTTTGTTGATTTTCTTTTTCACAATAAACTATATAATATAATTCATTGTCTTCAAAAGATTTTTCATCTAACAAAATCATGTTGTCAGTCAAATTTTCTGATGTAGCAAGTACGAAATTATCATTGTAATAATGAATGTTTACATCATTTTTGTTAAACAATTCTCTTAAATTTTGTTGATCTTTAACTTTAATCATCACAAAATTATCTGCAAACATCATTGATGTAATGCATAAAGCTAATAAAAGTAAAATAGTTTTCTTCATCTTATTTAATATTATTAATATTTTTCCAATACTCTGAAAATGATTCTTTTGCAAACTTTGGCAACTCTCTTTTCGAGCCCCATTTTTTCTTTATGAAATAACTTAATTCCATATCTTTAAAGCCAGCTCCATATTTGTCAAGATTTTTTCTGTTAATCATTTTTTTCATTATATTGCTTAAAAAATTTCTCTCCCCTACCAACGATTTATCTAATTTAATAAGGTCTTTTCTATTTTCTAAAAATAAATCTTTCAAAGGGATATTAACAGGACAAATCTCTGAGCATCTGCCACATAGCGTGCATAAAGAACAGAAATGCGATGTTTCTTCTATATTTTTTAATAAAGGTAAAGAAATTGAACCAACTGGTCCAGGATTGTATTCTTCGTAAGTATGACCACCGACAGTATTATAAATAGGACATACTTCCAAACAAGCTCCACATTGAACACAAGATAAGATATTTCTTTGTTTATCTTTTGATAAAATATTGGTTCTGTTATTGTTAAGTAAAATTAAATATAACTTTTGAACCTTATCATCTTGTGTTAAAGGTTTATTAATGAAGGTATATAAAGAAGAAATGTTATTGTTAGAATCGTATAATGACGACAAAGGCAACAAAACGCCTAATTCGTCCATTGAGGTAATCATCTTATCGATACCAGCAATCACTATATGAATAGGAGCGAAAGTACTGGATTTCAGAATATTACCTTCATTTTCAGTCAAAACAATAGTGCCTGTATTTGAAACCAAAAAATTAGCGCCTGTTATAATGACTTCCGGATTGTAAATGTCGTTTCTTAATACATTTTTTGTAAATGCAGTAAGTTGCTTTGCATTGCAATTTTCTTTTATACCAAATTTATTAGTATATAAATCAGCTATTTGCTCTGTTGTTTTATGAGCTGCCGACGATTTGAAATTGTACGGAGTTTCATTTGAAACACTACAAACAAAATCGCCGATATTTGTATCAACGACTTTGATTTTTTTCATTTCTAGATAAGATATTAGTCCAATTTCTTCTATCGTAAAACTTTTTGTCTTGACGATTTTTTTTGCTTTATTCTGATTTAATATGTCATAAATCATTTTTTTAGCTTCGTCAGAATCGTTGGCCCACAATAAATTACCACCATTTTGAGTAAAATTAGTGTCGAAATCGACTAATAACTTATCTAATTTTTTGAAAGCCTTGCTTCTTATGTTAAAAGCTCTTTGCTTTTCTAAATCAATATTTGCATAATAATTGGAACGGTTTTTAACATTTTGCATAAAAAAATCGTAACGAGACATCATCATTTCATAATGTTCGTCATCGAAGGCAATTTTTTTTGCATTATTGTTAAAAACTATTCCTTTATCATTCATATTTTTTATTTAAGATTGATTTTTGCTACTCTGTTAGCGTGTCTGCCACCTTCAAAATCAGTTGTTAAATAAGCTTGAACTATTTCCCAGCCTAATTCGTTTTCGATAAAACGACCTGGAAGTGTTAAAATATTAGCATCATTATGTTGACGAGCCAATCTTCCTAATTCAACATTCCAACAAAGAGCTGCTCTTACGTTTGGATGTTTGTTAGCTGTCATCTGTGCGCCGTTGCCGCTTCCACACAAAATAATTCCAAGTGGATAAACGTCGTCTTGAATGTCTTGTGCCAATGGATGAATGTAATCAGGATAATCTACACTTTCTTCTGAAAATGTACCATAATCTTTAACTTCATAACCGCTTTCTATCAGTCTTTCAATGATATATTGCTTCATGGCAAATCCACCATGATCGCAAGCTATAGGAATTAATCTTTTCATATTACAATTGTTGATAAATTTCTACAAAATTAAAAAATATTTTTGTGATTAAATATTATTTTTCTCACTAATTATGAATATTTTACAAAAAAAAATCTAATATTCGTTTAATTCGTATCTTATTACTAATCAATATTATAAAAGTTATCAACATTTTTATTGTTAATAACTTAAAAAACTGTTAAATTTATTTTAAAACTTTTTAACAAATCAACATTTTTGACTTTTGAACAATTTTTATCCTTGTTTGTTAACATGTTTAAACAAAGTTATCAACAATAAAAACTATATATACTTTATTGGTTTTTAATAAATTAAAGAGTTATCAACAATTACTCATTCATTCATTTTTTCATATTAATTTTAATTTTAAAAATATTTAAAAAGAATAAAGTAAGTTGAAGCGTATTTGAATTTGTTGAATGAATAACTTTAACGTTTCCACTTAACATTTATTAACATTCCACTGACAGCTGTGAATACAGCATAAAAAGGATAAATGAATTCAAGAAGTAAAGTCCATTTTAAAAGACTTTCCTGATTCATGAATGTTGTTATGTTTTTTAAAAGAGGTAAATCTATAAAGAATTTAAGGAATGTTAATAAAAAATAATAAATCCATAAGGCTGGATTAAAAAATGCGCTTATAAGCACTGAAATTATGCTTAAATTGAAAAATAAAACTACCAAAGCTGTAGAGATAATCTTCCAACTAGTATATGATTTGGTTTTAGAAACCCATCTTCTTCTTTGACGGAAAAATTCTGAAATGGTTTTGCATGTTTTTGTCTTAACAATAGCAGATTTGCTTAATAAGAATTTAACATTTTTAGCACCATATTTTTTAACAAATTGTTCCATTAAGAACATATCGTCGCCAGATGGAATGTTAAAATCTTTTCGTTTTTTTTCGATTTCTAGAGCTGCTTCTTTTTCGTAAGCCATATTTGCTCCGTTACACATCACAGGAAAACCAATCGCTGCTGATCCTGCAGTGCTGCCAATCAAACTCAAATGTTCTAAAACTTGAATCTTTTCAAAAAATGTTTCAGCTGGCGACAGTAAAACTGGTGCTAAAATCATTTTGCAGCCTTTTTCTTTATAAAAATTAACAATGCTTTCTATCCAGGTTTCGTTTAAAGAACAATCGGCATCTGTTACTATAATAAATTCGTTTTTAGATAAATGTAACGCTTGTGAAATGGCAAGTTTTTTACCTTCTTTTTCTGCGTTAAAAATTTTTAAGTTAAAGTCTTTATGTTCTTTTATGAAATCTTCAATTATTAACTTCGTATTATCTTCTGAATGATCATCAATAATTATGACTTCAAATAACTCTTTTGAAAACGATTGATTATAAAGAGATTGTAATAATTTATCAATATTTTTACCTTCATTGCGAGCTGCAATCAAAACAGATACTTTAACATTGTTTTTATTTTTAAACGTGAAAAATACTTCTTTTAAATTATATAAACCAAATGTAAATGCAATAATGAAAATAAGATATAAAGCACTTATTATCAATATTATATTTAATAACATATGATATAATTCAAAATTCATTTTTTCCTAAAAAATTTTAAGCGATATGTTAAAAATAATCCGATAATAGATGGAATTGCAATGTTAAAAATCCATAATAACGAACTAGCTGAAAATACCATAACTCCGTATGAAGTACTTATGTTATTGATAATTAACCATTTTTCAAAAACTAAAATACTTACAGAACCTCTTACTGCAATTTCTGTGATTGTGATAAATGGTATTATCATCATTAATATATATGTTAACGAAATTGGTATCATCGCTTTAAAATATGTTAATGGAATGTTAAAAGCCCATATCAAAATCACGAATTGGAATGTGTAAATAAAATATCTTAAAAATGAAATTGCTAAAATTTTTAACAATTCTACTTTGCTGTAAAGCGAGAATATTTCAAAATATTCTTTTGTTTTTTCTTTAAATTTTTTAGGAATCAGAAACTGAAAATATTTTAAGAATTGTATGTTGAAATACATTATTAATAATAACACAACTATTAAAATGACAGAGATTGTTAATAAAACTAAATGTTTTTTAACAAAAAATATAGCTGCAATTAAACCAATGCTTACTGTAGCTATCATTTGTCCCATTCCGCCGACAATTGTCACCATCGCCGCTTTAATTCTATCGCCTTTTTCCAACATGAAAATTCTCCCGAGAAAATTTCCCATTCTATTTGGAAAAAACATTCCTGCTGTAATTCCTGTAAAAATAGAAAGGAATGATTTCCAATTACTTATATTTTCAATAGGTTTAAGTTGAAATTTCCATTTAATACCTTCTAAATAAATATTAACAGGAACTAAAAGTAAAGCAAGTAATGTTAGAATAATATTGTTTGTCGTTACAACTGACGATTTTAAGTCAGTCCAAAGTTGTGTAATATTTTGATTATGAAATAGTTTTTTATATAAAATCCACACTCCTAATAGTACAATCACTATTTTGACTGATATTTCTGTGAATTTTCTTATTTTTGCTTTACTAATCATAACTCTACAAAAATAAAAAAAATTGGTGAAGGAAAGGATAATATTAGGCATCGACCCTGGAACTTTAATTATGGGTTATAGTTTGATTTTGCAGAAAGACAAGCAGCTTTCTTTATTGAGAATGGGTGTTTTAAAGTTGAAACAATATGATAATCAAGCTTTAAAGTTAAAGAAAATTTTTGAAAGAGTTCTTGAAATAATAGATGAATATCATCCTGACGAATTGGCTATCGAAGCTCCTTTTTTTGGTAAAAACGTGCAGTCTATGTTAAAACTTGGTAGAGCTCAAGGTGTTGCGATGGCTGCAGCTTTATATAGAGATATTCCAATTTTTGAATATTCGCCTCGTAAAATTAAACAGTCGATAACTGGTAATGGAGCAGCGTCAAAAGAACAGGTGGCTATTATGTTACAGAAAATCATTAAGTTTGATCATCTCCCTGATTTTCTTGATGCTACAGATGCAACAGCAGCTGCTGTATGTCATTATTTCCAACGTTCTTTAAATGTAATTGGAAATGTTGATGAAACAAAAACTGTTAAAATTCCTAAACAAAAAAAATCGGCTAGTTCAAGTTGGCTTACCTTTATTAATAATAATCCTGATAGAAAATTGTAATTTAGAAATTTTGAAAAATATTTTTAAGTCTTTTTTATAAACTCATTGACTTTAAAAAATGCTTCTTCTGGATTATCAGTATTTAAACAAAGTGTTTCCATCGGACATAAACCATCGCCTTTTCTGTTGATAATTCTTTCAACAATTTTATCATATGTTATTTTAACATTATGATTTTTAAACACTTCTATAGCAGGAACACTGATTGTTGGAGTGAAAACTTCTTTAACTTTACCATAAACCATAAGCAAAGCAGCAGCTTTTCCAATGACTTTGTCTGCTATCATTGAATCACGAAGTTGTTCTTTATTTTCTTTTAAAAGTTTCATTAATGGAGCAACGCCCCTGTCGTCAGAAACAACAACAGAAGCGTCACTTTTATATATCACAATAGTGTGATTTTCTTTTAACAAAATATCTTTTAATTCATAGATATTCATTCTTATGAATTGTTAGATGTTAATAAAAAATAAGTCAATACTATTTGAAGTACCATTCCTGGAATTCCTAATCTGAAGTCTTGTATTGCTACATAGAATGATGATGTCATAGCCCATTCTGCTAATGTTCCGACGAATTGATATGTTAAAATAACAATCAACAAATTAACAATTGAAATTTTATGAGTTTTATTTGCAACGAAAGATGCTACCAATGCTAAAACCACAGATTTTGTTAATATTGCAGGAAGCAAAGCAAGAGCTGGCATTCCGAATAATAATGAATTAATTATTGGAGATAAAACTGCTGTTATCAATCCGACTTTGACACCGTATTTATATGATGCAACCAAAGTGAAAAAGTAAATCGGTAAAAACATTTTGCCGCCATCAGGAATCAAATGACATAATTGTGGTAAAATGATATTACCTGCAACAAACAGTAAGACAAACAGATAAGTCTTTAATTCGTTTAATCCGTAGTTATAAATTTTTATTTCTTTTTCCATATCACTTTAAATAATTTTCAACAAATATTCTTAAATCATTGCCATTCAAGCTTTTAGCAACAATATTTCCATCAATGTCGATTAAAAAATTTTGAGGAATCCAAGCCACGCCATATTCTGTAGCAGCGCTACAATCCCAGCCTTTCAACTCAGAGACATGATTTTTCCATGACAAATCATCATCGGCGATTGCTTTCGTCCAAGCATTTTTATCTGTATCTAACGACACGCTTATGATATCAAGACCTTTGTCTTTAAAATCATTATAAACCGCTACGATATTAGGATTTTCCGCGCGACAGTCAGGGCACCATGCAGCCCAAAAATCTATCATCAGAAGTTTATTATTACCTATCAAATCTGACAATGTAATAATTTCTCCTTCAACATTATCCATTGTAAAATCAATATAAGGCTGACCTACTTCAGTGCGTTCCATGAGGTTTATATATTCTTTAATTTCACCTAAATAAGATGTTTGTTCGTTGTCAAAATACGTCACAAATTCTCGTAATTCATCTAAAGTAAAAAGCCATTTATAGCGATAAATCAAATAAGGAGCAACATTTCTATGAGGACCTAGATTGTCGTCTTTGGTTAAAGATGTTATTATCTCATTTTTCTTAATATCGTTGGAATTATTAAGTACCTTTATTATGCTATCCAAATATTGCTGTGTTGTTGCAGCACTTATCGCTATTTTATTATAGTTATTAAAGTCGCCGTTTATTATAATATCTTCATTATCAGGGAAGAAAGGTAAGGCGCGACGCCATCCTTTAATAAAGATATGATAAACATCGCTGTTATCTTCTTTTTTGACATCAAAGTGCGCCTTATTATCTGTTATCAATACTGAATCAATATTAACAAATTCGTTGTCTATTATCTTTTGGAGATAAACGAGTTTTCCGTTTGCATTAGTCATTTCGACATCAATCTTGAATGTGTTTTTAGCACAAGCGAATAATGTCAAAATCATTACTGAAGAAATAATAAGTTTTTTCATGTTAATATTTTTTCAGATAAACAAAATTACTTGAGTATTTCCTCAACTTTTTTTCTTAAATCTTCGCCTCTTAAATTTTTAGCGATGATTGTACCATTTTCATCTATAAGGATATTACTTGGAATTGAAGATATTGCGTAATCTTTAGAGGCTGCGTTGTTCCAATATTTGAGGTCAGAAACGTTATGCCAGATAAGACCGTCATCTTCAATAGCTTTAATCCAGTTTTCTTTTTTCATATCCAAAGAAACGCCGAGTACATCGAAGCCTTTTTCGTGATATTCTTTATAAACAGCAACGACATTTGGATTTTCAGCGCGGCAAGGTCCACACCATGAAGCCCAGAAATCTACTAATAAAAGTTTAGATTTTCCAACGAGTTCTGATAATGACAACAAGTCGCCTTCTGGAGTTTCTTGTGTGAAATCGAGATAAGGTTCGCCGACATTAACGCGTTTCAATTTTAAAATATATTCATTCAAAAGTTTTGAAAATTCATTGTCTTGAGAAATGTTAAAATGGTTAACAAAATCTTCAAGTTCGTTAAGTTCATAGTTTAAACGATTGTTATACAATATGTAAGAAGATACGAAGCTGCTATAATTTTTAGCAATGAAAAGGTTTCTGTATGAAGTTTGATTTTTTTCAACTTGATCGTATTCATTGTATATTTTTTCCATTGCAGCTTCATCTTTAGCTTGTGCTGCTATTTCATAATTTTTTCCTAATTCTCTAAGTTGGTCGTAGAATTTTTTATTTTCTTTATCATATTCATTAACAAGTTGTTGTGCGTATGAAGCTGTTACTTGAATATTTGAATGATCTTCAATGTCACCAACAATTGTAACATCATTATTTTCACTGAAGAAACCTATTGGATATCTTACTTTTTCTATTCTAATTGAATAATATGTTGCAGGATTTTCTTCTTCAACAGTAAAATTCACAATATTATTTTGCATTTCAACAGAATCGATGATTGTTGAAGTTTTGTTAACGAATTTTTGTAAATAAATCATCTTTCCTTCTGCATTTTGTAATTCTACTTTAACATTAAATGTAGATTTATTACATGATACTAAAGCGAATAATGCGATAACTAATGTTAATAATCTGATTTTCATAATGATATAATTTTATAATAATTTCTTTTTAGTTTTCTTAAATAATAAAAGTATAATAAATATTAACAATAACGAGCTGAATACGCTCAATAATGTTTGGAGGAATACAACGCCGATAAGTTTAAAACTAAAGGCTTCAAGCATAAATAATATTAGATTATGTGCTAGCAACAATAATAACGAATAGACAATAAACCTACTGGTTCCCATAGTGTTAAGTGAAGGTTCGTCATTTTCGTTAATATCATTTCTTCTCATCATTCCATTTATAACTAAAGGACGGATAAATGCCATAAACACGCATGCTGCTGCATTCAGTCCTGGTGTTCCGTTGAATAAATCGACGGCCAATCCCATAAAAAATCCTGCAAAAAGTAATTGCCAATTAGGAATGTTAAAAGGCAACAGAAAGATAAACAGGACATAAATGTGAGGATGAATGTATAAGCCGAGACGAATATTATCTATCACCAAAACCTGCAGAAAAAGCAAGCCAATGAATCGTAAAGAATTTAAAATCAGTCTATTATTCATTTTATCTTTGGGTTAAGGTGAGTGAATCTATTTCTGTTTGATTTAAATTTTCTATAACAAAAACGTGACGTAAGGCACTAAAATTTGTTGAGAATCGAATTTTTGCTGTGCTAAAATCTTTAGATTTTGACTCTATCATTTCTTCTATGGTTCCAATCATGATGCCGGCTGGATAAATGTTAGAGAATCCGCTTGTTACCAAAGTGTCGCCTTTTTCAAGAACTAAATGTAAAGGAATATCGTTAACAGTTCCAAAACGATAATCCAAATTATCCCAACTTACATTAGCAATATGTTGATTATCAGTAAATCTAGCACTAATAATAGTATATGGATGCAACATGCTTATCACAGATGCGTAATTTTCTGTCACATTGACGACTTTTCCGACAACGCCATTTTCACAAATAACGCCCATATCTTTCTTTATGCCGTTTTTTCTTCCTTTGTCGATAAGCAAATAATTATTAACATTATTAATACTATTGTTAATAACATTAGCTGGAATAAAATTAAAATCGAAAGACTGGGAATTCATCAATTCTGAAGTATCTGTATTTATTTTATACAGATGACTCATTAGCAAAGCATTATGCTCTACTATCAATTGATTTTCTTCTTTTAATGAAAAGTAGTTGGTAAAATTGGTTTTTGTCTTGAATAATTTGCCAGATATGGCATTACCTACATTTGTCAATTTACGTTTCTGATATGGAAGATTGTTCATCAACATTATGATACACAATACTTCCAATATCAAAAACAGTAGGATATTATTATATTTTTTTAAAAAAATTAATAAGTTATACATGACTATCAATCCAGATTATTTAATCAGGAATGGGAATTTGTCAAAGTTTTTAAGAGCGATACCTGTACCACGGGCGACAGCTTTCAATGGGTCGTCGGCGACATGGATTGGCAATTTTGTCTTAGCATGCAAACGTTTGTCGAGGCCACGCAACAACGCACCACCGCCTGTGAGATAGATACCTGTACGATAGATATCTGCTGCCAATTCTGGAGGTGTTTGTTCCAAAGCGTTAAGCACAGCTGTCTCAATCTTAGAGATGCTTTTATCCAAGCAATATGCTATTTCTGAATAGTTTACCATTATTTCTTTTGGAATACCAGTGAGAAGGTCTCTACCATGAACTGCATATTCGTCTGGTGGATTGTCGAGTTCTGTCAATGCTGAACCTACTTCAATCTTAATCATTTCAGCTGTTCTTTCACCAATATACATATTATGTTGCTTACGCATATACTCAACGATTTCAGCTGTAAAGTCGTCACCTGCAGTACGGATTGACTTATTATTAACGATACCGCCGAGAGCGATGACAGCGATTTCACTTGTACCGCCGCCTATGTCAACGATCATATTACCCATTGGTTCAAGAACGTCGATGCCGATACCGATAGCAGCAACCATTGGTTCATGGATAAGACGAACTTCTTTTGCGCCAGCTTGTTCTGCTGAATCTTTAACAGCTCTTTCTTCAACTTCAGTGATACCTGAAGGAATACAGATATCCATTTTTAATGCAGGAGGGAAAATGCTATTATGGAAATTAATCATTTTGATTAAATCTCTAAGCATACACTCTGCTGCTTGGAAGTCAGCGATAACACCGTCACGCAATGGTCTGACAGTCTTGATGTTCTCGTGTGTCTTACCATGCATCATCATAGCGCGTTTACCGACAGCCATGATTTTTTGGGTGTCTCTTTCTATCGCGACAATAGAAGGCTCGTCAACAACCACCTTATCGTTATAGATAATGACGGTGTTGGCTGTGCCTAAGTCTATTGCTAATTCTTTATTGAAAAATGAAAATAATCCCATTTTGAGAATTTTTAATGTTTAAAGTGACGATATCCTGTGAATACCATTGCCATATCGTGTGCATTGCAATAGTCGATAGAATCTTGGTCTTTAATAGAACCTCCTGGTTGGATAACTGTTGTAACGCCTGCATTATGAGCTATTTCCACGCAGTCAGCGAATGGGAAGAAAGCGTCAGAAGCCATAACTGCGCCGTTGAGGTCAAATTCGAATGACTTAGCTTTTTCGATAGCTTGTCTCAAAGCGTCAACGCGTGAAGTCTGACCGATACCTGAAGCATATAATTGTTTGTTCTTCGCTAAGACGATAGCATTTGAACGGCTATGTTTAACTATTTTATTTGCAAAGATTAAATCTTCAACTTCTTGTGCTTCAATGTTTTTATTTGTAACAGCTTTAAAATCTTCTAATGTTTCTGTATGAAGGTCGCGGTCTTGTGCCAAGATACCGTTAAGTGCTGATTTATAAACTGTTTTTGAAAAATCGTTTGATTTAAGTTTTAAGACGATTCTATTTTTCTTTGCGAAGAGGATATCCAAAACGCCTTCGTTATATTCTGGAGCAACGATAACTTCGAAGAACATCTTGTTTATTTCGTTAGCTGTTTCAACATCAATAGCTTTATTACTTACGAAAACGCCGCCGAATGCTGAAACTGGGTCGCCTGCCAACGCTGCTTGATAAGCTTCTGCTATTGTTGGACGTGATGCGATGCCGCAAGGATTGTTGTGTTTCAAGATTGCGAATGTTGGTTCGTCGAATTCGCGGATAAGGTTAAGACCTGCTTCTAAGTCTAATAAGTTATTGTATGACAAATCTTTACCATGAAGTTTTTCAAAAACTTCGTCGAGTTTTCCGTAGAAAACAGCTTTTTGGTGAGGATTTTCGCCGTAGCGTAATTCGCTGCGATTGTCGATATGAATATTCAAATCTGAAGTAGCGTCATCTTTTGCGAACCAGTCGTAAATCATGCCATCATAGTGTGAACTTGTTGCGAAAGCATATTTTGCGAAGCGTTTACGATCTTCGAGGCTTGTGCAACCATTTTGAGCTTTGTAAAGTTCCATAAATTCGACATAATATTTTGAATCAGGAACGATGACAACTTCGTTGAAGTTCTTGCCGCCAGCGCGAATCAAAGAAATACCGCCTATGTCAATCTTTTCGATAATCTTAGCTGGATCGTCTGTCGACTTCACTGTTTCTTCAAAAGGATAAAGGTCAACGATGACGAGGTCGAAAGCAGGGATTTCATATTGTTTCATTTCTTCAACGTCTTTCTCGTTTTGCAAACGGCCTAAGATACCGCCGAATACTTTTGGGTGCAATGTCTTCACACGACCGCCGAGAATTGAAGGATATGAAGTGAGAGATTCTATTGTCTTGACAGAATCGTCAAGTTCTTTAATGAAATCGTATGTTCCGCCAGTAGCATAAATTTGAACATCTTGCTCTTTCAACAAAGCAACTATTTTATCTAAATTAGTCTTGTAAAAGACTGATATTAAGCAAGTTTTAATCTTTTTCAAGGTACTCAAAATTTAAAGTTAAACATATTGCAATATTAAGAAATATATATCATTTATAAAAGCGTTTTCTGAAGTTTTTTTTTGTCATGAGCTGTGAGCCGTGAGCAATGAGCTTATGTTTAAATTTTTTAACAAAAACTTGTAGTCTTATAGTCTTGTTGACGTGTTGTCTTGTATAAAATCCTGAATATTAAACGATTATTTTTTTTTATTTTTTTAACAAAAAAACTTGTGTAAAGGATTTATTTGTTGTAATTTTACAAGTCAAATTCTTTTGAAGTGAATACACGTTGGATTATAAATAAAAATATTGACAAACAAGTTGTTAGCGATTTATCTAATGCTTTGAGCATAGATGAAAATCTCGCTACTTTGCTTGTTCAACGTGGTATTACAAATTATGACGAAGCAAAAGATTTTTTCCGCCCTTCATTAGACCATCTTCACGACCCATTCTTGATGAAAGATATGGATAAAGCCGTTGAACGTATCAAAAAGGCTTATGAATCTGGGGAAAAGATTTTGATTTACGGCGACTATGATGTTGATGGAACGACAGCTGTTGCATTGATTTACACTTATCTAAAGAATTTCATTGGCAAGAAAAAAATAGAGTTTTATATTCCAGACAGATACGATGAAGGTTATGGCATATCTTACAAAGGTATTGATTATGCTGCCGAAAACGGATTTAGCCTCGTGATTGTTTTGGACTGCGGCATCAAAGCTGTCGATAAAATAGAATATGCTAATAGCCGCAATATTGATTTTATCATTTGCGACCACCATCGTCCAGGCGACGAAATCCCGAATGCAGTAGCAGTTTTGGACTCAAAACGCTCTGATTGTGAATACCCTTATAAGGAATTGTCTGGCTGTGGCGTAGGATTTAAACTCATAACAGCATTGTCGATGAGTTTGAATCGTCCTATCGAAGAAGTATATGAACTCCTTGATTTAGTTGCTGTTAGTATCGCTGCGGATATTGTTCCTATAACTGGAGAAAATAGAGTCCTGGCTTATTACGGACTTCTTCTTATAAATAAAAATCCTCGACCAGGTCTCGAAGCAGTGCTCGGTCACGCTAATGTACATAGAGTTGAGGAAGAAGCTCCAGCAACTTCAGAACAACCTCAAAACGTTCTTAATAAAGAAGTAACTATCAGCGATTTGGTTTTCATGATAGGACCTCGTATCAATGCTGCTGGTCGACTTGAAAAAGCTAGCGACTCGGTGAGATTGCTCATCGCTGAAAGAAAAGAACACGCTGAAAAATTAGCATCTTCAATAAACGACTTGAATGTCAGACGTCGCGAATTCGACAATAACATAACTGCTGAAGCTCTATTGATGATTCAGCAAAATGAAAAATTGCGTAACGCTAAAAGTACTGTTATCTTTAACGAAAACTGGCATAAAGGCGTTATCGGTATCGTAGCGTCAAGACTTACAGATAGTTACTATAGACCAACTATCGTTTTGACAAGATCGAACAACCTTATAACAGGTTCGGCTCGTTCTATAAAAAGTTTTGATATTTATGATGCTATCGATAATTGTTCCGACTTGTTAGAACACTTCGGAGGTCATAAATATGCGGCTGGTTTGTCATTAAAACCAGAAAACCTTGATGAATTCGCTCGCCGCTTTGAAGAATATGTGGCAAATAATATTGATAACGAAGAACTTATTCCAGAACTTAATGTCGACCTCGAAATAGATTTCTCCGATATCACACCTAAATTCGTAAGAATTTTAAAACAATTCGCTCCTTTCGGCCCTGGAAATATGGCTCCAGTGTTCCTTTCTAAAAATGTAATCGACACTGGTTCTTCACGTCCTGTAGGCGGACAAGATAAAAAACATCTCAAATTGTCAATGACGCAAAAAAATGACAATGATATAGTCATGCCAGGTATTGCTTTCCAAAAAGGAGCTGACTACCAAAGAGTTAATTCTAAAGAACCTTTCTCAATATGTTATTGCATAGAGAAAAACTTCTGGCAAGGAAAGACAAATCTTCAACTTAATGTTAAGGACATTAAATTTGAAGATGATGAAGATAACAACACCGATATTATTGAAAAATAAATAGATAAACGCCTAATACTTTTGTCGCCAATTTGCGTATTCTGTATTATGGCGTTTTTTATGTTTTTTTTATAATGTGATTGGGAAAAATATTACTCTTACAGCAATAAACAATCCGAAGATCATCAGAATCACACCAGTAATTTGATTCAAAAGTTTCATCATTTTTTCAGTGAAGAATCTCTTAAGAGAGTATGCGCCTGCTGCCTTTAAAATGTCAAAAAACAAGACAGTAGCAAAAACACCTGCAAAGAAAATAATCATTGAATATTTATGACTGTTAAAATTACTTGAAGCTGTAGCAACGCAAGTAACCCAGAAAATCCAAACAAAAGGATTGAAAATATTGATAATGAAACCTTTAGTGATGTAAACATACCATTTTGGCTTGTCAACGAACTTATCATTCATCTTATCAATCTTCTGATTATTATTCTCACTGATATGCATAACTTTCTCTGGTGATAAAAGAAAAGTGTATATTCCAAAGATAATCAATATAATACCAGCGGCAATACCACCATAAATTATATTTTCTCTGTCATTGATGTTGAAATGAACATTCGTCATCATCATCAAAGCTACGATGAAGATGTCATTGAGAATAATTCCCAAATCGAGAAACATAGCAGACTTGAAACCTCTGCTTATGCTCGTCTGTATCAATGTAAAAAAGGCGGGGCCAAATCCCATTATCAGAGCTAAGGTAAGGCCGACGATTACACCTTCTAAAAATATCATTGTTCTGATTTTAAAGATGTTAGAAACTGTTTCCAATCTTCATATCTCTTGCCTTTCAAAACACGAGGGAACTTTGTTGCGCCACCGATTTTTCCAGTTTTTTGCATAAAGTCATAAAAGACATGAGTTGGCAAAATATCTATGTATAAATGACTTAGAGCTTCTTCACGTTCAACGCGATAGTCGTCATTTAACACTTTCAAATGTTCATCTATCTTCTTGATAGCTAATTCTTTATCTATTTCAGAATCACAAGCTAAATACCAATGATGAGCGAAAGTCTTTTCTTCACGGAAACCAGCGACAGTAAACTCATTGATGTCGACTTTCAATTCATTAGCTATATTGTTAACAGCCTGATTCATATTGTCTTGTGAAAGATGTTCACCAACTAAGCTTAAAAATTGTTTTGTTCTTCCGCTAATTGTGATTTCACATTTTTCTTTGTTAACAAATTTTATGACATCACCGATAAGGTATCTCCAAGAACCAGCGTTTGTTGATAACAAAATTGCGTAATCTACATTTTCTTCAACCTCTGTAATGTTAAGAGAAGTGCAATTTTGTTTTATGTTGCCGTCTTCATCAAAGTTATTTTCGTTGAAAGGAACGAATTCATAATATATTCCATTGTCAACGATAAGCTGCATAATACGTTTGTTAAGGTCAACTTGATAAGCGATATAACCTTCTGATGCTAAGTAACTTTCGCTATAAACAACAGGTTTTCCGAATAATTTTTCAAAACTTTTTTCGTAAGGAGCGAAAGCGACGCCGCTATGAACGTAAGCCGACAATGATGGCCATAAGTCGTGGATAGTGTTTAAGTTATATTCTTTTATGATTCTTTCCAAAAGAATTTGCACCCATGATGGCACGCCAACAAGAACTCCAATATCCCAAGATGGAGCTTTCTTCACCATCTCATCTAATTTTGTGTTCCAGTCTGTTGTTCTTGAAATTTTTCTACCTGGTTTATAAAAATATTCAAACCAGAAAGGTAATTGTGCAGCGGTAATGCCAGACAAATCTCCAGAATAGTAAGTTCCATTATATTGAAGATGAGTGCTTCCGCCAATCATCAAGAAACCTTTGTCGTAGAAATCTAATGGAAAATCGTATTTAGTGGCTGCTAAAATCTGTTGAATACTAGCTTTCTTAATAGATCTTAACATATTGCTGGTAATAGGGATAAATTTGCTTGAAGCTTCAGAAGTGCCAGAACTCAAAGCAAAATATTTCACTTTTCCAGGCCATGTAACGAACTCTTCTCCATTCAATGCGCGGAACCACCAATTCTTATACATGGAATTATAGTCGAAAATAGGAACATTTTCTTTATAATTTTTAAGAATGTTGTCAGATTTTAGTATCTCTTCAAAGTTATAATATTTACCAAAAGCTGTGTTGGCAGCTTTTTTAAGTAACTTCTTTAACTCTTTCTCTTGAGCTTTAACAGGATCTAATCTCTTCTTTTTCATATCAATAGGAATATTTCCTATTGAATAAACAGTCTTCATTAATGTTCCAAAAATCTTCGACATTTTCTTATATTATATTTTTCCCTGCAAAAATAAAAAAAAACTTTTTTTTTTGAAAAAAATGTTATTTTTGTGGTAACAAAAAAATGTATAACTAATAAAAATTTTAAGTTATGAAGAAAAAACTTTTATTTTTAATAGCAGTATTCTGCTTTTTAGGTATTGGTGTTCAAGCTCAAGAAACAATGAGCAAAGGTCAATTAGTTGGTAGCGCACGTTTAGGTTTAAACAGTGGTGGTTTCCCTGTAGCTGTAGCTGTTGACTATGGCGTAGTTAGTGGTTTCATCAACGGCAATGCAGCTGTTTCTGTTGGAGGTGAAGTTGGTCTTTTCATGTACAATAGAGTTGACGCTGGTTTAGGTCTTCACTTATCAGCAGCAGCTAGAGGTAATTTCCACTATGAATTTGTTGACAACTTGGATACATACGTTGGTTTAAACCTCGGTATTTTAGGTAGAAGCTTGGCTATTGGTGGTCACTTAGGCGCACGTTACTACTTCGGTAATTGGGGTCTTAACCTCGAACTCGGTGGTGGTACAACATTTGGCGGTTCAATCGGTGTTTCAATGAAATTCTAAGAAACATAACCATAAAAAAAGACCGGTTTCATAACGAAATCGGTCTTTTTTTTTAATAAGATAATTTTTATTTCTTGTATTCTAATTCGTATAAATCATGTAAATCATGATCTGTCATTTTCATGATGTCTTTGTAGTCCATTTGTTTTGTCAACAATAACCATTCAAAAAATTCATCTAAAAAAGATTCAATGCCAGCACCGTTGGCTTTGTGATAAAACAAACTTAATTTTTTTTCAGCTTTGATATCATCGTATCCTTCTTGCTGTTGCTTCAGTAATTCAATTAAGTTTTCCATAGTCTTATATTTTAAGAGTTAATAATTATTTTTTTATAGACAACAAATATACGAAATTTGATTTTTAAAGTCAATACTTTTTTTCTGTTTTTTTTAGTTCGTATTGTTAAATAAAATTAACAGAAACTGTTGTCCGTTGACAATTGTCAGTTGTCTTTATACATGATGATAAGGTTCACCTTTTATAATTGTGAAGGCGCGGTAAAGTTGCTCTACAAAAATCAACCTTATCATTTGGTGAGAAAATGTCATTTCAGAAAGACTTATTTTGAATTTACATTTGTCATAAACTTCTTTAGAAAAACCATAAGGTCCTCCAACAACAAAAACTATTCTTTTGCTTCCTGCATTCATCTGTTTTTCAATCCATTGTGAAAACATTACCGAAGTGAAAGTCTTTCCTTTTTCATCCAATAAAATCAAATCGTCGCCCGGATTCAATTGCGACAATATCAAGTCGCCTTCAGCTTTTTTCTGTTGTTCTTCTGTTAAAGTTTTCCTATTTTTAATATCAGGAATGACTTTCATTTCAAAAGGAATGTAATGCTCTAACCTTTTGATATATTTACCGATACCTGTTTCTAAATAACTTTCGTCGGTTTTGCCTATGACTAAGAATAATATTTTCATATTGCAAAGGTAAAAAAAGAATTAACAAAGAACATATTGATTTATCAAGTCCAATTTTTTTAAATCAATAATTTTAATAACAAATATTTTTTAATTTTGAAGAAAAATAATATAAAGTCTAATATAATGGAAATCAATGTTTTTCTTAATACAATAAAGCAAGATTTTATTGAAAGTTGTAATTTGTATCACAGCAATCAGATTGGAAATTCGATAACTATATACAAGGAAGGTGAAGAATTTCCAGACTTAGATGGTTTTCAACTTGCGATTGTTGGTGTTGAAGAAGAACGCAATTCTTTCGACAATAAAGGTTGTAAAAACGCACCGAATATAATAAGAAAAGCATTGTATCAACTTTTTTACCATTGGGATGATTTGAAAATCATTGATTTAGGTAATATAAAAACAGGCTTTGAAATTGAGGATACATATTTTGCTCTCAATAAGGTTTTCTCAACATTGATGAGATATCGCATTGTACCTATTATATTAGGTGGCAGTCAGGATTTGACATATCCGATGTATCAGGTTTATGAAAATACAGGTAAATTAGTGAATATCACATCAATAGATTCACGTTTTGATATTGGTCAAGATGACGAGGAATTAAATTCAAATTCATATTTAAGTCATATAATTTTACATCAGCCTAGTTTCCTTTTTAATTATACAAATATTGGTTATCAGAGTTATTATGTTGATAACCATAATGTTGAACTTATGAAAAATCTTCTTTTTGATGTTCATAGGATTGGAAATATAAAGGCTAACATTGAAGTTACAGAACCATTGTTGCGCAATGCTGATATTATTACAATTGACACTTCGGCATTTCGTGCAGCTGATGCGCCAGGAGTGAAACACAATTCACCAAACGGATTTTCTTCTGAAGACGGTTGCAAAATGACTCGTTATGCTGGCATGAATCCAAAACTTACATCAATAGGATTTTTTGAATATAATCCGACATATGATATTAACAATGTGACTGCCAATACTTTATCGCAGATGATTTGGTATTTTATAGAAGGATTCAGTTTGCGAATGAATGATTTTCCAACAAATAACAATAAGAATTTCAAACGTTATATTGTTAATTTGGAAGGTTTTGACGAAGATATAATTTTCCTTTGTCATAAAGTAAGTGGAAAATGGTGGATTGATTTGTCATTCAAGAGCAAAGACAGAGAAAAATATGAGCGCCATCACTATATTCCATGTTCGAGAGAAGATTACGATTTGGCGATGGAAAATGAATTGCCAGATAAATGGTGGCAATTTTATCAGAAATTAATGTAGTGCTACCACCACCACGTTTCGTGTTCTTTCCACATTTCCATTTGTGTCGAAGATTTCTGTTTGTACGATATAGATTCCATGAGAAACGCGACGTTTATTGTTGTCGCAGCCGTCCCAATAGATTGTACCTTCACAATTTACAAGGTTGTTATTAAATAGGTTTCTGACTAAAATTCCGTCAGAATTGAAAATCTTGATATTCAAGCTGTAGCCATTATCGTCTAAGTTATAGTAAATACTGCAAATATCATTATAAGCATCACCGTCTGGAGAGAATATTTCAGGGATAATGTTAATTTTATTTTTGTTAATATTGATATTAACGTTTTTTGCCATCGAATTTTCATATCCTGGAGTTCCGTAGTTGTAATTAAAAGAAGCAGAATGCCAATTGTTTTCATCGAGAGATGAATTTTCAAAAGAAATACGTTCTAATGCAACTCCTTGTGTTATATACAATAAAGGATAATGCATCTTATCGGAATATTTCATTTCATCAACTACAACTCTGCCTTTGTCGCATATAATTATATGTCCTTCTTCGTTTGACAAACTCGGAAACGACTCCACGTCAAGGAAGTCAGTGTCAGTGTCTGTGTCAGCATCCAGATATTGTTCAATGACGATTTCTTTATTTGTTGAAAGCAGGACGTAGGATTGCGGGAGTAAGATTCTGCTTTCGGAACAAATTTCTTTCAGTGTAGTATCTGGCGGATTCGGAAAACTTTTCTTAATGGTTCCGAACATAATTTCTTTTAAATCAATAACTTTATCAGAACGATTGTAAAGTTCCAGATATTCGACGCCAGGAGATATTGGGTTAAATAATATTTCATTAATAATTATGTCGTTGCGATTTACCTCTGACGGAATTCCGAATCTGGCGTTTATTTCATTTTCGGGCGGAATGCCTTTGCAATTCGATACATTATTAATATTAATAGTGTATAATTTATTTTCTTCGAAATTGTAATCAAATGTTAATTTTACATAATCGTTTTTGTATTTTATTGTTTCTATTTTCTGAGGAAGTAAATTTAATTCTTTAACAATATAATTATCAATATTTTGTAATGACTGTAAATCCATATTTTGATTAAAGAATACTTCTATTTCATTATGAGAAATTGGATTGATATGGTCTAATTTTGGAGAAACGACATTTTCGTTTGCGATAGAATTTATTTTTCCAGGCGTGCCGCCTTTTTTATCGATGGAACTATTCCAATTAGTTTTGCCGACACAAGGATTAAAGGCGTCGATTTGTTCCAGCGACCAGCCTCCGTCTTTTTTGTAAGTCGTTGAATGCCAAGAAGTGTTAAAGTTTACAGAAGAAATTAATATTTCATTTTCATCAATCAGGGATATGTTAGTTCCAGAATTTGTTATCTGAAAAGAAGAAAATCCGTGACATTTTCCAAACAATGACAAATTATCAATAGCGTCGTTGTGACATAAAATTAGATATTCATCTGATTGAATTTCAATATTTTCATTAAATAGAAATTCTTTTTTTCCGAGTATAAGTTTCCAATTTTTGATATTTATTGTAGAATCGGAAGTATTGTATAATTCGACAAATTCCCATTCTGGAAGTCCGATGCTTGGACTTGGGTCTGACATAATTTCGTTAATGACGATGTCGTTTTCGTGTGCGCATAGTGTGTAATTCAATAAGGTGCACCACACAATTAATAAGGATGCAAATTTAAGTTTCATACTTTTATGTTTTTTCTTTTTTTATACGTTTAAGGTCTCTAATAAATTCGTATTTTTGCGTGTAAAAGTATAACTTTTTTTTAATAAGATGCTGATTTTTAACTAACTTTAACTTTTGTGTTAAAAAGTGTTAAAAATGTAGTCGAAATGAGTTAAAAAGTACCATTATTTATTAATATTTATTATGAAAGTCGCTGTTATAGGAGCTACAGGTTTAGTCGGTCAGAAGATGTTGCAGGTTTTGGCTGAACAAAATTTGCAGATTGACGAAATCATTGTGGCAGCATCAGATAGATCGATAGGAAAAAAAGTAACATATAAAGATAAGGAATTGACATTGATTTCGATGGATCAAGCTGTTGAAGCTCGACCACACATTGCGATTTTTTCAGCAGGGGCGGAAGTCTCGCTACAATATGCCGAAAAATTCGCAGCTGTCGGAACTTACGTCATCGATAACAGTTCTGCCTGGCGTAAAGATAAAAACGTGCCGCTCGTAGTGCCAGAAATCAACGCTTCAGATATAAAAATCGACAATCACATCATCGCAAATCCAAATTGTACCACGATATGTATGTTGATGGCTTTAGCTCCATTACATAGAAAATACAATGCCAAGCGTTTGGTGATTTCAACTTATCAGTCGGTAAGCGGAAGCGGCCAAAAAGGTCTTAATCAATTAGCTTTGGAACAGAAAGGCGAACGTTGCGATAATCCGGTGTATCCTACTAAGATTCACGAGAATGTGATTCCTCACGGCGGCAATTTTTTGGAAAATGGATATACTGCTGAAGAGGAAAAACTCGTCTTTGAAACAAACAAAATTCTGCATTCCGACATCGCCGTTACTGCTACCGTAGTGCGTGTGCCTGTCTACGGCGGACATTCTGAAAGTGTTAATATTGAGTTTGAACAAGATTTTGATTTAGAAGAAGTTAGAAATATTTTGTCGAATGCTCCTGGCGTAGTTCTTTACGACAATCCAAGTGAGAACGTCTATCCTACTCCAGTGATGGCTTACGACAAAGACGATGTTTTCGTGGGAAGAATACGTCGTGACTTTAGCATAGATAAAGGTTTGAATATCTGGCTAGTATCGGATAATATCAGAAAAGGTGCTGCAACAAACGCTGTGCAGATTGCGAAATATATCATCGAGAATTTTAAGATATGAAAATCTATCACAATTTCACCGATTTTGTAAAAGTGCCAAACGCAATAGTCACAATTGGTACTTTCGATGGCGTTCATCAAGGACATCGTGCCATATTGGAAGATATGGTGAATGCCGCGAAAGAGATTGACGGTGAGACGGTTGTGATTACTTTCTATCCGCATCCTCGACAAGTTCTTAATATCGACAGTTCTAATCTTCGTTTCATTACAAGTCAAGAGGAAAAGATAAAACATCTTGAAAAAATTGGCGTTGATAATCTTATTGTTGTGAATTTTACAAAAGAATTTTCACTTTTACCTTCAGATGTTTTTATCCGCGATTATGTTATTGAAAAAATAAATCCAGCGAAGATTTTCATCGGTTATGATCATCACTTCGGAAAAAATAGAACTGGCGATTTCAGTCAGTTGCAAGAATTAGCTTCGCATTATAATTTTGAAGTTCAACGTATTGAAGCTCATGATGTTGAAAATATTGCGGTAAGTTCTACCAAGATTCGTCTTGCTTTGCAACATGGCGATGTTGAACATGCCAATATGCTTCTAGGTTATCAATATTCATATATCGGAAAAGTTATTTCTGGAAACAAGATAGGCCGTGAGTTGGGTTATCGTACTGCAAATCTTGATGTTAGCAGAGAATATCGTTTGATAGAAATGCCAGGTGTTTATGCTACTTACGTTGATTTTGAAGATAAGGTTTATAAATCAATGACTTATATTGGAAAAAAACCGACTATCAATGCTGGCAATGATGAAAATATAGAAGTGCATATCTTTGATTTTGATGGAGATATATACGAAAAAGATGTTAAAATACGTTTTGTAAAAAGGATAAGAGACGAACGTAAATTTGATAGTCTTGAAGAGTTGAAACAACAAATCATGATTGACGAAAAGCAGATTAGAGAATTATTATAAATGATTATTAACACTTTAAATTATTTGATATGAAAAAAACATTAACATTATTAATCGTTATGTGCTTGGTTTCGTTTGTGAAGCCAGCTTTGGCATGTACAAATTTCTTAATCACTCCGGGAGCATCAGCAGACGGCTCATCGATTGTTTCTTATGCAGCTGATTCACATGTACTTTATGGTGAATTGTACCATTTCCCTGCAGCTGACCATCCAGAAGGCGCAATGAGAGAAGTTGTTGATTGGGATTCAGGAAGATATCTCGGTCGCATTCCAGAAGTAGCTCATACTTATAACGTTGTAGGTAATATGAACGAATGGCAGCTTGCTATTGCTGAAACAACTTACGGCGGTCTTCCAAATTTGGGCAATCCTAATGGTTTAATCGACTATGGTAGCTTGATTTACATTACATTACAACGTGCAAAAACAGCTCGTGAAGCTATCAAGACAATGGCAGAATTGGTTGCTAACTATGGTTATATCAGCGATGGTGAGTCATTTTCTATTGCAGACCCTAACGAAGTATGGATTATGGAACTTATCGGTAAGGGTAAAGAAAAAGGTGCAGTTTGGGTAGCACGCCGCATTCCAGATGGTTACGTTTCAGCTCACGCTAATCAAGCTCGTATCACTACATTCCCATTGGCAAACAAGCAAAACAAAAACAGTATCACTTCAAAAAATATTGACAAACTTTTGAAGAATCCTAACATCGATTGTGTTTACGCAGAAGACGTTATTTCTTTCGCAAAGAAAAATAATTTATATGCAGGTCCTGACGGACAATTCTCATTCTCAGATGTTTATGCACCAGTAGATTTCAGTGGCGCACGCGCTTGTGAGATTCGTGTTTGGGCTATGTTTAACCAAATTGTTGACGGCATGGACCAATATTGGGACTATGCAACAGGCAGAAACATAAACCGTGCAAAGCCTTATGTAAGCGGTCAGCCACAAACACCAGAGAATTTCCCAACAAACAGAATGCCTCTTTGGGTTAAACCTACTGAAAAAGTAAGTGTTTTAGACGTTATGGCTTATATGCGTGACCATCTTGAAGGAACAGAACTCGATATGACTCAAGACATTGGTGCAGGTCCATTCCAATGTCCATACAGACCACGTCCAATGGGCTGGGAAGTTGACGGCGTAGAATATGTTCACGAACGTGCAACAGCAACACAACAAACAGCATTCTCATTTGTAGCACAATGTCGTCCTAACACAATTGCTGAAATTGGCGGTATCATTTGGTTTGGCGTCGACGATGCAGCAAGCACAGTATATTGCCCAATGTATACATGTATGACAGAAATTCCAAACTGTTTCAGAGTAGGCAATGGCAGTATCATGGAATATTCAGAAACAGCAGCATTCTGGGCATTCAACCAAGTTACAAACTGGGCTTATACAAAATACAACTACATCCATCCAGAAATAGCTGAACGTCAAGCAGCTTATGAAAAAGCTTGGGTTGAAATGATAGGACACATTGACAATCATGCAACTTCATTGTATGAGTCAAATCCTAAAGAAGCTGTCAGATTCCTCACAACATTCTCAAGTACAGAAGCAGAAAAATTAGTTGCCGACTGGAGAGAATTTTATAAATATTTATTTGTAAAATACATGGACTTTAACATCAAGACTGCTCAAGCAACACCAAAGAGCTATAAATTCTACGCTCCAAAAGTTGAACAACCTAAATTCACTGAAGAATTCTATAGAGCAATCATTGAACAAACAGGCGATAAGCTTAAAGTTTATTAAGACAACAAGACTATAAGACAACAAGTAGGGATGCGATTTATCGTGTCCCTTTTGTGTTGGTTCATAGTCAAAAAAAACTTTAATCTTTGCTCCTTAGTCTTTGTCTTTTTTATATCTTTGCGGTTTAATTAAATCTACAACAGTTATGAAGAAATTATTACTTGTTATCTGCGCAATGTTATCATTAAATATAGCAATGGCGCAAAAAAATGTGCTTGTTGAAGAAGTAACAGGAACATGGTGTACTTATTGTCCTTCAGGTATGTATTACCTTGATTCATTGCAAAATGCATATGACAATGTCATCACTATAGCAATTCACGCCAATTGGCCAACACAAAAAGACCCAATGTCATATCAAGAATATGTCGAGAAGTCTGGATTAGACAACGCACCATCAGCAAATATTGGTCGTCGTTATACAAAGAAAAATACAGATGAATGGTTTGCATCAGTTCAAGAAGAAATGAACCAAACTCCAAAAGCAAGTGTTGATGTAACAACTCAATTTGATGAAGCTACACGCATATTGACAGCAACCGTTACAGTTACAGCTCTTGAAAATATGGAAGGCACATATACAGTAGCTGGCGTTGTTACAGAAGACGCTGTTTCTGGAACATCAGCTTTATATGACCAATCAAATATTTATGCAAACATATGGGGATATATGGGCGGTTTTGAAAACATGCCAGACCCAATACCATCATATATGATTGCTTACGACCACGTCGCTCGCCAAATGCTCGGCGGCTATGAAGGTGAAGGCGGTTTCCCAACAGTACTCGCTAAAGATCAAACATATGTTCATACATTCACATACTCAATTCCTGAAGGTTATGACAAAAACTACATGAGAGTTGTCGGTATCCTTTTGAATGGAAATGGTACAGTAGACAATGCTGGTATCAGTGCTTATCTTAATGGAAAATCTAACGCAGCTCCAAAATTCACATCAGTGCCATCACTTAGCATTCCAGCAGGTATAAATTATACTTATAATATTTATGTTCACGATACAGATGATAAGCAACTTGTTGTTACTGCAGAAGAAAAACCAGAATGGTTGACATTTACACAAAACGACTATAAATCAGCTACACTTTCAGGTAAAGCTTCTGAACCAGGCGTATACACTGTCGTTTTGAAAGTCACAGACGGTGAAGATGAAACATTACAAGAATATGAAATAACTGTTTTGGAATCATTGAACGCAAGCTGGGAAACATTGGGCGAACGCGCTTTCTCACAAGTAGGTTATGGCTTTATCTTCGGAACATGTTCATATGATGGCGATATTTACACATTCTTATATGAATCAGGTTATCCTTCAATTTACAAATACAATACAAGAGATAAAAGCTGGATGAAATCACCAACTCTTGCAGATGAAATGGGATACGATGGTTCTATCGCAGCTGGTAAAGATGGTGTATATGTAACATATACTATCAAATCAAATAGCTTGATTAAAGTTATGAAATTCGCTAATAACGAGTGGTCAGAAGTCGGTCAAATTGGTAAGATTGGTTCAAATCCAAAAATAGCTGTAGGTTCAGACAATAGCATTTATGTAGCATTCAACGATGCTGGCGAAGGAAATTGCTATTACTTGAACAGATATAAAAACGGCAACTGGGAAACAATGGGCGAAACATACATCACACAAGGTGGTGGCTCATGGGCAAGATTAACCCTCGATAGCAAAGATGTTCCATACGTTTCTTGGGTTGACTTCTACGCTGGACGTAAAATGTATGTATCTAAACTCGTTGGTGAATTATGGTTACAAATCGGCGGCGATGAAGCAGTATCAGATTCTATCTTATTAGCAAATAAAAACTGCCAGGATGTTGCAGTTGACGCTAATGGTAATGTTTACCTCGCATATTGCGTAAACGGTACTGAACAATTAGCAGTCTTCCGTCATAATGGCGCTGAATGGCAATTCTTAGGCGACAATATCGCTGACGGTACAGTCAAAGGCATTGACGTTGCTATTGACAGCGACCAAAATTTCTATGTAGCATATGCTGACGGAAATCAAGGCGATAAAGTTTCTGTAATTAAATACGACGGAACAGAATGGAGTTATGTCGGCGCAAGAGGCTTCACAGAATCAAAGACAGATTCTTACATGGCAATGACATTACACAATGACTCACCATGTGTTGTTTATACTGACATGGCAATGGGCAACAAGGCTTCTGCTAAATATTACAGACTTGAAAACTACTTATATCCTCCAGTAGCTGCTGCAGCTAAAGTTATCAGCAACAATGATATCGAATTAACATGGCAAGCTCCTTTCGAATCAGAAGTTTTAAAATATAATGTTTATAGAAATGATGCTTTGATTGGAAATACAACACAAACAACATACGTTGACGAAGGTTTGGAATCAGGAACATACAACTACGCTGTATCAGCAGTTTACGAAGAAGGCGAATCAGAAAAAACAACTGCTGCTGCTGTTAACTTCACAGTTTCTATCGCAGAAAATAATGAAGTAGCTTTCATGGTATATCCAAATCCTGCTAAAAACTATGTAACAATTGAAAGTGCTAAAGCTGCTGATGTTAAAATTTATTCAGTAAATGGCCAAATGCTTTTACAACAAAATATCAGCGAAGGCATTAACACAATCGACCTTTCAAATCTTAACGCAGGAATGTATTTCATCAACGTTAATGGAACAATGGTTAAAGTTGTAAGACAATAATAAGACTACAAGTCTACAAGTCAATAAGTAGAGACGCATAATTATGCGTCTCTCTTTTTTTGTCAATAGTCAAAGCTTAATGTAAAAAATTATGCATTATGAATTGTCTTATAAAGTTCAAAGACTTGTTCTGCTATATTTGTTCCTTTATACTTTTGAACGTATTTATGGCTTGATGTGATGCGTCTTTTACGTTCTTCTTCATTGTTAAGCAGATGTATTATCGCTGTTGACATTTCTTCTTCATCGTCGGGATTGACGTAGGAACAGTCGGGACCGCCAGCTTCCTCAAGACACGAACCGGTGCAGGCAACGACTGGCAATCCGCAGAAAATGGCTTCTATGATAGGAATGCCGAATCCTTCATAACGCGATGGATATACAAAGACTTCCGCATTTTTATAGATGACGTTCAGTTCGTCGTCGTTAACGCCGCTTAACAAATGTAATCGAGGCGATACGCCAATTTTGTCGGCTTGTTTTTTTACCTTATCGGCATATTTTGTCTTCTTTCCAACAGCAACGAGATGAATGTCTTCTGGTAAAAACTTTAAAGATCTAACGGCAAGCATCAGGTTTTTCCGTTCTTCTATCGTTCCAACACAAAGCAAATATCTTTTCGGCAAGTTGTATTTTTTTGTTACGATTTCAGTATTTTTTTCAGAAGGAGTCGTCGTAAACTTAGGATTACAGCTTTGATAAATGACTTCTATTTTTTCAGGATTTATTTTGCCGAATTCCACAATGTCGCGTTTTGTGCATTCTGACACAGCTATTATTTTGTCAGCCTGTTTTATGGTTTGATGAAATTTCCAAGTATAAATTTTTCTATCAAGCCAATGATAATATTCAGGATGACGTAAAAAAATGAGGTCGTGAATGGTAACGACGCTTTTGATGTCGCTATTTTTTAATCCTAAAGGAAGTTCGCCGCTGAGGCCGTGATAGATTTGAATTTTATCGTCTATAAGTTGCTTGACGATATTTTTTGTACGCCAAAGGCTTTTATATATTTTTCCTAATTTTTTTTTAGGAAAGACAAATTCTGATTTGTCAGATTCAATGATTTGGTTTCTTAACTCGTCGCGTCCTTTGTCGGGAGTATATAACAATAATCTATTGTTTGTATTGCAACGAATCATATCGTTTATCAATGTTCTGCAATAATTGCCTAATCCAGTGCTATTGCGAACGATACGTTTTGCGTCAAAACCAATAATCATTGAATCTTTCATCAGATGAATATTATTCTATGAAATTCAGTTTCTTACTTAATCGCTGCTATGCCAGGGAGCTCTTTTCCTTCAATGGCTTCGAGTAATGCTCCACCGCCAGTCGATACATAAGAAACGTCGTTGCTCATTCCGAATTTGTTGATACATGCTACAGAATCGCCGCCGCCAATCAATGAGAAAGCTCCAGTTTTAGTGGCTTCTACGATTGACTCAGCTATAGCGCGTGAACCATTTGAGAAGTTCTCGAATTCAAACACGCCGCATGGTCCGTTCCATAATATTGTCTTTGAATTTTTAATTATTTCACCGAACATTTCTCTTGTCTTTGGACCGATGTCCATGCCTTCGTAACCTTCTGGAATATCCATTGGGTCGACGACTAAAGTATTAGCATCGTTGCTGAATTTGTCAGACACGACTTCATCTATCGCCAAAACCAAATTAACGCCTTTTTCTTTAGCTTTTTCTAATAATGACAAAGCTAAATCGAGTTTGTCGTTTTCACATATTGAGTTGCCGATGTTACCGCCGAGGGCTTTTTTGAATGTGAAAGTCATGCCGCCGCAGAGGATGAGGTTGTCGACTTTTGTTAAAAGATTTTCGATTATTTCGATTTTTGTTGAGATTTTTGAGCCGCCCATGATAGCAGTGAAAGGACGTTTGATGTCTTTCATGACTTTGTCGATAGCTTCTACTTCTTTAGCCATGAGGAAGCCGTACATTTTATGGTCGGCGTCGAAGTAATCGGCGATGAGTGCTGTTGAAGCGTGGGCGCGGTGAGCTGTTCCGAAAGCGTCGTTGATGTAATAGTCGGCGTAAGATGCCAATGTTTTTGTGAATTCTTTTTGGCTTTCTTTGAGAGCTTTTTTAGCTTCGTCGTAGCCTTCTTCGCCTTTTTCTATGCCGCGAACTTTTCCTTCTTCTTCAGCGTAGAAACGGAGGTTTTCGAGCAAGAGGACATCGCCGTTTTGCATAGCAGCGACTTTGTCGGCAGCCTTCATGCAGTCGTCTGCGAAAGCTACTTCTTTGCCTATGACTTGACTTAAATAAGCCACGATATGTTTAAGAGAATATTTTGGATCTGGGTTTTTCTTTGGACGACCGAGGTGTGACATTAAAATAAGCTTTCCGCCGTCGTTGATGACCTTGTTGATAGTAGGCATTGCTGCGCGGATGCGTGTGTCGTCAGTGATATTGAAGTTCTCGTCCAATGGGACGTTGAAGTCGACGCGAACGATGACGCGTTTTCCGTTAAAATTAGTTTGTTCGATGTTTTTCATTGTCGTTATATATTTTAGTGATCTTGATATTTATTATGTTAAAAAATGTTAACGGAATAATTTTTCCACCGCTTGAATTGTTTTAGGCAGTACGAGAACCACCACTCTATCTTCAGCTTGTATTTGGAAGTTTCCTGTAGCGATATAGCTGTCTTCGCCTCTTATGATGCCTCCAATGATTGCGCCTTCTGGCATGCTGAGTCTGTTGATAGGTTTTTCTGTGACAGCAGCGCCGTCGCGCACCACGAACTCGACGATGTCGGCATCAATGCCACTGAGACATTTGAGTGAAGATACATTGCCACCGAGGGTGTAGCGTACCATGTAACTGGCAGCGATGAGTTTCTTGTTGATAATGGTGTCGATTCCGATGTTTTGTGATATGTCGATATAGTCGATGTTTTCAACCATAGCGATGGTACGTTTTACGCCGAATGACTTCGCTTGCAAACATGTTAGGATATTAGTCTCGGTATTGTCTGTAACAGCGATAAAAGCGTCCATGTCTTTGATGCCTTCGTCTTCGAGGAGGTCGACATTGCGAGCGTCGGCGTTGACGACCAAAGTTTCGGAAAGTGCATTGGTGAGTTCGAAACTACGATTTTTATCCATCTCGAAAATCTTGATATTTAAGTCGTTTTCGAGACGTTTTGCTGTTAATTTGCCGATGCGTCCGCCACCTACAATCATCACATTGTTGATGTTGAATTTCGTCTTGCCACTAAGCTGCATCAGTTCTTTGATGGCGTGTGGCTTGGTGATGACGTAAACGAGGTCGCCTTCGAGGAACACGTCGTCGGCTTTAGGAATGAAAGTGTTCTGACGACGATGTATCGCCAAAGCCTTAAAGTCGATGTGTTTATAGTTTTCGATGAGTTCTTCCAGAGTCTTGTTGTTGGAAGGTGCGTTAGGTTCTAGCTTTATCATCAGCAGCTCCAATTTGCCGCCAGCGAAATCGTGCGCTTCAGTAGCGACATTCTGTTTCAATAAGTTGATGATTTCCTGCGCCGCGATGTCTTCTGGAGATACGATGCCGTCGATGCCTAAGTCTTGATAAATACGCCATGACTCCTTGCTGAGATTTTCCATGGTGTTGACGCGGACGATGACTTTTTTTGCGCCTAACTTCTTTGCAAGAATACCTGTCAAAAGGTTGATATGTTCGTCGTGAAGTACGGCAATGACTAAGTCGGCTTTCTTCACATTGGCTTGTTGCAAGACCTTGATTGATGTCGAGTCGCCAATGATTGTCATTAAATCTGCTTGAGATTCAATCATTTTAAGAAGTTCTTCATGAGGGTCGACAATGGTAATGTTATGATCTCCATGTTCCAATGCCTGCGCCAGATGCATTCCAACTTCGCCGTCTCCCGCTATAATAATATTCATAATTTATTTTTAGGCAAATTTAATAAAAAAACTTTATTTTTCAATAGCAAAACTATCCCAGTCACGATGTACTGTAAAATAATTTCTGAAACTTGTCAGCGACTCCATATCTACTTCTGTTTCAAGAATATCTTCTTTGTTGTCTGTGAGTTCTGCAACGAGTCTGCCTTTTCCGTTTACGACCTTGGTTTCACCGATATAATTGATGTTGTTATGGTCGATGCCAACGCGGTTTACGCCAATGAAATAAGCCTGGTTTTCTATCGCTCTTGCGGAAAGAAGTGTGTTCCAGATATATGATTTCTGCACAGGCCAGTTGGCTATCACTATCGCCAAATCGTAGCCAAATTCGCCGTCTTTGTAAGTGTTGCGTAGCCATGCAGGGAAACGTAAGTCGTAACAAATGAAAGGACGAATCTTCCATCCTTTGTATTCTATTGTTATAAGATTCTGACCGCAACATAATTGCTCCTTCTCGCCTCCCATGAAGGTATGACGCTTGTCGTAAGTGTGATATGTGCCGTCAGGATTCATCCACACGAGAGTGTTGTGGCTTTTAAGACACTGAGTTGCTGAGTTACTGAGTTGCTGAGTTGTGGATGAAGTCTGTTGACCAAACGAAGTTATAAAACTTCCGACGATAGCGCAGTTCCGTTCTTTTGCTTTTTTACGAAGCCATGTCATGGTTGCGCCGTTTTCATCTTCTGCAAATAACTCTGGCTCAGCAGGAAATCCTGTAGTAAATGTCTCTGGTAAAATTATAATGTCTCTGTCATCTTGAATTCTTGTAAAAAGTTCATCAAGATGTTTGAAGTTTTCTGAAGGATTTCGTGCAATGATGTCGCTCTGCACGCAAGCTATTTTTAGTGTCATAATTTTTTTATCAGCTTTCCTGTTTTTGAAAAATCTCCGCAATTGATGGTGTAGATATAAGTCCCAAAATGGAGATTCTCAAGATTTAAAGTCAATGTTTTTTCTTCGCTATAAAGTCTTTCTCTTTTTATTATTTTTCCATTAAAATCGTAGATTGTTAGAATGGCTTGTTGTTCAAGCGGTAACGAATAACTGACAGTAAGATTGTTTGTCAAAGGATTTGGCGATAGCTTGATGTCGAATTCGATAGTTTTGCTTTCAATTCCTAATGTTTCTGCTTTGTTTAAGATTTTATCAGCTATTCCTTTGTTGCTATAATATTCTTCAAGAGATTCTTGTTGAGCTTTTTTTGTTTTGACTAATGTAACAATTTGATTAAGCTGCGTCTCAGTCGCATGGTCTATATTTTCAAGTATAAATAGTTCCAAAAACATAAAATCAAAAGAGTACTGACCGCAGTCATAATCGTCATTAATTTCTTCAATAAAAAATACATCTCTTGAATCGTATAAATCAATCAATTCTTGAATGAAATTGCTGCGCAGGAACAATTCTGCGTATCCGTTAAAATTATTTCTTACTTTTTCAAAACCTGTAAGATAATCATCGGAAAGCGAGATGTTTATGTTGAAAGGATAATAAAGACAAGTTTCTAACAGTCTTGATGTAGAGATATTTTCCAATGTGTCGAATGGAATCTGAAGAGATTCTAAACGTTGCGAATAATTCATGTCTTCCCATTCGACACAACCTGGGAAATAAGGATAAGAATAACCATTATATTTGATAACATTTGTATGATATGGACTAAATCCTTGCGCCATAATGCCGCAATGACTTAATAAAAACAATGTCATAACAAAAATTATCTTCCTCATATTACTCTTTCTTTATTTATAGCTTATTTACTCATAGGCTTATAGACTCATAGACTTTATTGATTCATCGCAAAAGCATACGCTCCGATGCAGACTGCCGACGATGTTCCGAGTTTTGTTGCTGTGATACCGATTTTCTTTGATGGGTCGTACCATACTTCTTTATCGGAGAATGGAACTTTTATCATCTTGCCTGATGTTGCTGTGAATGCCTTTTGACCTTCTTCATCATCGAGGTTGAATGCAGAAATCTCCATTCTTGGGATTTTGTTTCCGTCTAAGCCAGGATATGCTGTGTTGAGCAATTCCACTACTTTAGGCATGAAAATCTTTGATGCCCCTGAGAGACCTCCACCGAGAACCACGATGCCGTCTATCACTGTAGCGATGTTAGCGATGATGTCGGCTAATACTGTTGCGAATTCGTCCCAAGCTTTGAGTGCTGCTTCTTTGTTACCTTCTTTATTTCCTAAAGCTATTTCGTAGATGTCGAAAGGCTGTGGAGCTTCGTTGAATTCGATGCCAGCCTCGCGAGCGTAAACGCGTCGTACGCCTCTGATACTGATTGAGTCTTCTGCGCTTGTCTGTGGATAAAGTATGTTTCTCATGCACCAAACTTCTGCGCCTGCTGAGTTGTCGCCTTGTAACAAGTGGCCGTTGAGTACCACGCCGCCGCCGAAACCTGTGCCGAGTGTCAAACCGACGAGGTTTTTATATCTCTTAGGATTGCCAGCCTTTTCAAGCATAGCGTTGATTTCTGGAAGCACGCCGCCCAATGCCTCGCCGTATGCGAATAAGTCACCGTCGTTGTTGATATAAACTGGAACCTTGAATTCGTTTTCAAGCATGTCTTTAAGTGCTACGCCACCTCTGAAAAGTGGAAGGTTGGCGAGGTCGCAGATGATGCCATTTGGATAGTCGGCTGGACCAGGGAAACAGAAACTGATAGCTGCTGGCTTGCTGCCGCATAATTCTTCAGTGTGACGGAATCCTTCGATAATCTTGTTAAGTTGTTCTTCTAAAGTGTCGGAAGCTGTCTTGATAGTGAAAGCTTCTATTATTTCTTTATAGTTTTGTACTGCTGAAAATTTGAATCCTGTGCCGCCGGCATCGAGGACAAAAATGATGCTGTTTGAATCCATAGTATTTATTTTTTAATTTTTTCTTTTTTATGTAAAAACTTCTCTACCCAGACTACCCACATTATAAATATGAAAAAGTAGAATAATGTTTTAAAGAAATAATCGTGGAAGAAGTCAAATTTGTCAGGAAAAGGTATCATACATAATGTTATTCCTACGACTCTCACTACATTGATAAATTCAATGATGACGAGTCCGAGTGGAATATACCAAGCTTTATGTTTCCAAGGACCAGGGAAAATCAACATGAGGAAAAGCCAGTGAAGCCATTGTTTCAAGCTCGTGCATTCAGGAGCAACGTTGATTAAAGAATATTTGTCGTTGCAGTTTATCACGCCGATGACATGATTGTGAGTTACAATGTCGACATTGAAAATATGTTCCAATACCCAACAACTTTGATTGAATAATAATGTTGATGCTGAATCAAAAAGCTTGGCGATAAGATTTCCAATAGGGAAATAACCAACAGCTTGCCATCCTAAATACAAGAAATGGAAGCTGAATATCAACGCGATAAACATTCCAACATCAATCGTTGAAGTGTATTTCGGATCTTTATATAATTCTTTTATTTTTTGAATAGACATTTTTTTTAAGTTTAAAGTTCTTAGCTCTTAGTTATTAGTTCTTAGTTCAAAAAATCAATCATCCGAAATCTCTTTCAGTGTTGCTTGATATGTTGTGAATATCAAAGCTCTTGAGATATAACCGAGGTATTTTTTTCCATCGACGACGGCTATATTATAGTTTCCTGAGCGTTCAAATTTCTTCACTACTTCTTCTGCACTATCTTCTGTAGTGACAAGATAATCAGGAAGAAGCATGATGTCTTCTATTGTAGTGTCGTATTGTTCTGGGTCGAAGATGATTTTACGGATTGAGTCGAAAAGGACGTGTCCTTTGAAGTTGCCGTTTTCATCTACGACAGGGTAAATGTTTCTTGTTGAAGAAGATATTATTGGAAGTAAGTCGCGCAGTGTTTGTTCTGGCCTTATTGTCTTGAAGTTGGTTTCAATAAGTTTGTTGACAGTTATCATATTCAAGATACTGATGTCTTTGTTATGAGAAACGCGGACGCCTTTGTCGCTCACGGCTTTAGTATAAATTGAGTCTTTGAAGAAAGCTCTGTTGATGGCGTACGACATCGCTGAGACTATCATCATCGGCACCATGAGTGAGTATCCGTTTGTGATTTCAGCGATGAGGAATATACCGGTCAGTGGCGCATGCAGCATTCCTGCGATGACGCCTCCCATTCCAACGAGTGCGAAGTTGGTAATATTGAGGTTTCCTAATCCTAAAGTGTTCATTAATAATGCAAATAACATTCCTGAAAATGAGCCTATGAACAAAGCTGGAGCAAAGGTGCCTCCCACTCCACCAGCGGCGAATGTGAATGAAGTGGCGATGGCCTTCAGCAATATTATTACTAAAAGCATTATCAGTATTATCCAGATGTTATTCTGAAAACTAGAGAATAATTCGTTCTCGAATAAGATTGATGTGTCGCCGTTGAGAGCAGCGTTGATGGCTTCGTAGCCTTCACCGTATAAAGCAGGGAAAATGAAAATCAAAATACCCAGACCAGTCACACCGAAACCGAATCTTACCCATGGCGATTCTATCTTCTTGAATTTCTTGTCGACTTTGAAATAAATATACATGAAATATGCCGACATCAATCCTACGAAAAGACCTAAGCCAACGTAGAACAATGAGTTAGAAGGCATAAATGCTGTACTCGTCGTGATTGTATATTCGAAAGCTCTTCCTAAAAAATAATATGATGTCAAAATTGCGACGAATGACGATACAATAATTGGTATCAACGATGCCATGGAAATATCAATCATAAATACTTCGATAGCGAATATGATGCCTGTGATTGGAGCTTGGAAAATCGACGCCAAAGCTGCAGCGCAACCCATGCCGATGAGCACGACTATGTTTTTCTGATTTAAACGAAGAAGTTGACCGACATTTGAGCCGATGGCGGAACCCGTTGAAACCGACGGGCCTTCAAGTCCGACAGAACCACCGAAACCTACAGTCAGCGCACTCGTGATAATGGAAGCGTAGGTGTTGTAAGGCTTCACAGCTCCTTTGTTTTTCTGTATGGCATACAAAATTCCAGGAATGCCGTGGCCGACATCTCTCTTTAAAATGTAGCGACAGAATATGATTGTGAACAAAATACCGACGGCTGGAAGGATGAAAAACAATAGTCCGTAATGGTCTTCTGTCGTTGCGATGTTATAGAAAAAATCTCTGATAAAGTGAGCTAATTTCTTGATGATGATAGCTGAAAGACCTGCCAGAAAACCTGTAGGAATGCTCAACAGCAACATGAATTGTTTCTCCGACATGTGTGCATAACGCCACCTATTAATTTTCTGCGCCAATAATATAGTACGAGCTTTTATTTTCATTTTATGATATTCAAAATTTAAGTCTTCAAATATAAAAAATGAATTCGTAACATAGGCGTTTTTGAACAAATATTTTTTATATTTGCAGAAACTATTATTGTGATGAGGATTTTTAGTTATAACGTTAACGGAATAAGAGCTGCTATCTCAAAAGGGCTGCTTCAATGGCTGGAGGCTAATTCGCCAGATGTCGTTTGTCTACAAGAGATTAAGGCAACTCAAGACCAAATTCCTCTTATGGAAATAGAGATGTTAGGTTATCAGCATTTCTGGTTCCCAGCTAAGAAAAAAGGCTACAGCGGAGTGGCCATACTTTCAAAAATAACTCCAGATAATGTCGTCTACGGAATGAATAATCCAGAATATGATGACGAAGGCCGTTTCATTAGAGCTGATTTCGGCGATTTGTCAGTCGTGAGCGTCTATCATCCATCTGGAACAAGTGGCGACGAACGCCAGGATTTTAAAATGAAATGGCTCGATTTCTTCCGTTCTTATGTTAACGAACTTAGAAAATCACGCCCTCAATTGGTAATATCTGGCGATTATAACATCTGTCACGAGGCCATCGATATTCACGACCCGATACGAAACGCTAAATCATCAGGATTCTTGCCAGAAGAGAGACAATGGTTTACGGATTTCCTCAGCGATGGTTATATCGACAGCTTCCGCCATCTCAACAAAGAACCTCATCATTATAGCTGGTGGAGCTATCGCGCAAATGCAAAGCAAAATAATAAAGGCTGGCGCATTGACTATCATATCGTGACAGAAAATCTTAATGATATGTTAAAAAATGTTTCGATAATGCCTGAAGTGAATTTTTCAGACCATTGTCCTATTGTTGTTGAATTAAATAAATAATTAATTATGGTGGAATATCTTAAATATAATTTTGTTGAAGTGTTAATTTGGGTATTGGTATTTGCATTTGTCATAGCAACAATACTTCATTTTAAAAATAAAAAAAACAGACAGAGATTTAGTTATTATGTTAACTATTTCGCCTACAAATTTGGTATAGTTAGAAGAATGTCAAGGTCTTCCATTTCAAAAACTCACGTTAAGGAATGTAATGAGCCTTTAGTGGAAATTGTTAAACATCCTAAAATTTTCCATAACGACGACACTTTGGAACATCCAGTATTTTTAAGAAAGACTGTAGCTATGAAGCTCTATAAAATTGCTGATAGCCTTCCAGATAATGTTTATTTGAAGATATATAGCACGTTCCGCTCTCGTATTTCTGTTTATAATACTTGGAAACAGGAAGAGGAAAGATTGACAAAAGAAAATCCTAATATGAGCCGCGCTGCGCTTCTTGAACTCGTAAATGCAAAAGTGTCTAGCCCTAACGTAAATATGGGCGGCCATGATACAGGCGCTGCTATCGACTTGGCTCTCTGTGATGAAAATAAAAACGACTTTGATTTTGGAACAAAATATCAAGAGAAAAACCAAAAAGTAAATCTTACACAAGAACAGAAAGAGAACCGTAAAATGTTAAGACATCTTATGAAATCTCAGAAATTCGTCAATACTCCAGATCGTTGGTGGCATTTCTCTTATGGCGACAGAACTTGGGCTGCCTACAGATGTAAACGCAACGGAGCTTTCTATGGCGCTGTCGAAAAAGAGTTTGAAAATATAGGTTATGTGAGAGTCGTTAAGACTGAAATAAAATCTGTTAACATTAAATAAAACTGACTCTGATGAATATTGCTGCTTTGGTGTCTGGTGGCGTCGATAGCTCCGTAATGGTCCCAATTTTGAAAGAACAAGGCTTCGACCCTCATATCTTTTATATTAAAATTGGCCTCGAAGGTAAAGACGATTTGATGGATTGTCCTTCAGAAGAAGATATTGAAATAACGACATACATCGCTAAAAAATACGGATGTAAATTCGACATCGTTGATTTACAAAAAGAATATTACGACAGAGTAGCTTCTTATACCATGGATTCGGTACGCAAAGGATTGACGCCAAATCCTGACGTAATGTGTAACAGAATGATTAAATTCGGTGCCTTTGAGGAAAAGATGGGCTACCAGTTTGACAGAATAGCTACCGGTCACTACGCTCGTCAGTGGTATGACGAAAACGGCATCTCATGGCTCGGAACAGCAGTCGATACTTTTAAAGACCAGACCGATTTCCTCGCTAGAATAACATATCATCAATTATCAAAGGCGATGTTCCCTATCGGCGATTTGCCAAAGGCTGAGGTGCGTCGTTTAGCGGAATTCCATAAGCTTCCAAGCGCACAACGCCACGACTCTCAAGGTATTTGTTTCTTGGGTAAAATCAACTACAATGATTATATCAGAGAATATGTAGGCGAAAAAGAAGGCGACATCATAGAGATGGAAACAGGCAAGAAACTCGGAAAACATAAGGGATTCTGGTTCCATACTATAGGTCAGAGAAAAGGTTTGGGTTTAGGCGGAGGTCCTTGGTTCGTCGTCAAGAAAGACACAGAAAGAAATCTTATCTATGTTTCAAAAGGCTACGATCCTATAGCTCAATACACAAACAACATCGACTTGGTTGATGTCATGGCGATGAATCCTGCTATTACATTAGCTGACGGACAAAGAGTACGATATAAGATACGCCATCAACCAGGATTTAACTTAGGAAATCTTAAACTCACAGAAAACGGCTTGACAATAATATCAGACGAAGCTATTTCAGGAGTAGCAGCCGGACAATTCGGCATCATCTATCACGAGACGGAGCCGGTTGTTTTGGGAAGTGGAGTGATTGGATAATTGAAAATTGAAAATAAAAGGTCACTTCAGTTCGAAATGACCTTTTATTTTTACGTATTAAAATATTATTTGTATTCAAAATATTCTTTGCTCCAGCCGTCATCTCTAGTAACAGGGTATTTGCCGTCGTATGTATATGTGAAATAATCTACGTCAGTATCTGATTCGTAATAAGAACTTTCTTTAATATATTCTGTATATTTTATTTCTGTTACATTGTTTTTGCTGAATTCAAAGCAGCTAGATTCTTCTGGGTATAATGTCAATAAATTCTTGAATGGATTCAACTTGTCATCATATTTGAATTCCATTATAATTCCTATAGAATAGCCATCTATTGTTATATCCATAGACATTTTTGAAACATTATCATTGTCCTATTCTAATTTGATAGGGAGTTCGGTTGTATTGTCTCTGTTATATACCATATCGGCTTAAATTGTTAACAAAACGTGAATTTAACGTGCCAAACGTAAAGATTATTTTTCGATTATGAAAATATTTTTGAGGGAAAAGTTACTATGGAAGTTTTTGTGTCTTTTCATTTCCTGGACATAAAAAAACTTATAAATATTTAATTGTTGATTTCTATAATGAAGTGATATAACAATTCAATTGCAGATTTTATATCATCCAAATCACACAATTCAACAGGTGTGTGCATATATCTGCATGGTATTCCTAAGCTAATTGTTCTTATACCGCCTTTTGTTTGTTGAAGTACCATTGCATTAGTTCCTCCTACAGAGGTTGGTCGTGCTGAAATCTGGTATTTTATATTATTCTCCTGTGCTATTTTTTCGGCTAATAATGCTATTGAGCTGGTATTATCAATACTTCTATGAATCACGACACCGTTCCCTAATAATATATCACCAAATTTAGTTTTAGGACAGTCAGGAACATCTGTTGCAAAGTCAACATCTATACTAATTGCTATATCTGGATTTAATTTGTGACAACAAACCATTGCTCCTCGATGACCAACTTCCTCTTGAACAGATGCAATACCGCATACTTGAACATGAGAAACCTTATTTGTCGATAATTTTTTTAAGACTTGACTTATTATATATACACCGACTTTGTCGTCTAAACCTTTAGATGAGATTCTTTTATCTGACAAATGTATCACATTAGACTGCCAAGCGACAACATCTCCGATGGAAATCTTTTTCTTCACTTCGTCAGGAGATAAACCAGTATCAATCCACAAAGTATGCAATTCAATATTTTTGTTTCTCTCTTCTGGAGCTGTCAAATGTATTGGCTTCTTTCCAATAACTCCCAATAATTCTTCACCAGATGATGTTTGTATAACTATTTGTGAACCGGGAATACATTGTATATCAATACCTCCATTTTTACGAATGTAGATAAAACCACTGTCATCAATATATATAACTTGAAATCCAATCTCATCTATATGTGCTTCTAATAGAATTTTCAGAGTTGAATTGTCTTCTGACATATTGCCAATATTAGCATAGCTGTTTCCTATAATATCTGTGTCAGTGGAATCAACATATTGTTCGATATAATCTAGAAAAAGTTTTCCTGCTTTATTCTCAAAACCAGAAACGCTATGAGTGTTCAAAATCGCATTTAAGAAATTTATGTCCATATTAATTCTCTCCACATCTAAATGGAAATTTCATTATAAAGTTTTATATTATTGAAATGCTAAAAAACACATATTGAAACAGAATAACTATGATTTTTACTATCTGTTTTCCATTTAGTTCGATTATCATTATACCTTAAAATCTATTAAGCTGTTTATTACATCTGAATCTTTCATATCTATTTCGTTTGATATTAGTCTATAAGACAATAACATTATATCTTTTGTGGATTTAATATTAGTATGTTCGAAATAGTTATTAAGAATTGGGATAATAATTTTTTCGTATTTTTTAAGATTTATATAACAATCCATAGAAGTTGTATTAATTTCACCTTCCTGATAATATTCTAATGCTTTTTTAACATAATGCAATAGAGAAGTAGTAACATCAGAATTCTTTCCGTATATAAATACGGCAGTTTGAAGTATTTTTTGACTTAGAAAACTTATGTTATTATTTATGACTGAAAAATCAAATAATTTAGTGTTTTTATCTATTGATGGATCTTTTAAATGTTCCATTAACATTTCAAGACTAACATTATAATTCTGAGTTAGCCGATTGATTTCTTGCATTTTAAGATAATGCTCTTCTACCTTACTTTTATTTTTTTTATTAAATACAACTAAAAATGAATCAAGATTAGAATCATCAAATCTAATCATCATATTTTTTAAAAACCGATCTGTTGGGTATGACCGAAAATCATTTTCTATTAAAATAATTTGTAACGATATAATATCACATTGTATTCTGTAAAGATCATTGAGTAAGGACTTGAATATAGATTCATAAACCTGGGTTTTCATACTTAAAGACATTCTCGTATTTCTTTCAGTTTTCCACTGTAAAATTGCAGTAACAACAGCTAACACAATCGCCAAAAATGATAGACCGATTGCCAAATATTCCCAAAAATCTGCTTCACGCCAAAAACTAAAAGCAGTATTAGAAGCTGTTTTTTGCGTAAATTCTTGTATCATCCTGAGAATGTCCTCATTCCAAAGAGTATCTTTATCTATATGTAAAGTGTCGGTATATTGCATAAGTTTAATGCTATGTCTTAATATTTAGATCTTTTTCCAAATAACTGAAAATTCTTGTTCGAATTCTCTATATATTGATATGCATTCATCAAGAATATTGCTATTTTTTGTAATAAAGGTAGGATTTGATTTTATCATGTTAAAAATATCTAGGAATGTCAATTTTCCAGCTGATAATGTAATTAAAGCATTTGCTAAATTACTATTCTTTATATATTCTCCAGAACGTTTAATCCTATAAAATGCAACGCCATCAGAACTCAGGTGTGTGGTTCTTAAAGGAATACTAGAAAATATATCGTCGATAGGTATTTCGCTAAAAGAGTAGAACCCCCCTCTAACTAAAGGTTCAAAATAATTTCTGTAATGAGCCTTACTTTTTAACAGATTTGACCATGGGGTATCTATAGAGAATTTTGTTGATAGATAGAATATATTTTTTAACTGCTCAATGGATATTTCATCCAATAATGAAGTGTATTCATTTTTTATTTCATTGTTAAACTTATTTCGTAATTGCCAAATCTTATATTGATTCAGTTGCTCAGTTTCTGCAAATACAAAGGAACAACTTGCTCCTCTTATACATTTCTTATCTATAATTTTCAAGCCATACTCTTCTGGATTATTATACATTGGAGAACCTGGTGTTGGAGTAAAAACAGATGAACTTACTTCAACATGACCAGGTGCGATACGCATTAACTTTTTAGCGAAGTCTAATGTTTTGTTGAATGTTGATTCTGTCTCAAATGCTCCTCCTATTATGAAGTTGGCATAGACATACGGAATGCCAGCCTCCATTATTTTTTTCGTAACAAACTCTAACTGTTTTATAGTTACCCCTTTTTTATATGCATCCAGAATTTCCTGGCATCCAGATTCACCTCCTAACTGTATCTTGACCAATCCAGATTTCTTTAATAATGGCAGAATATCAATGTTTTTAGACAATATATCTGCTCTCGCTTCGCAATACCATTTAATATTGCCGTTATATTTATTTATAAGCCTATTACAGAACTCCTCGGTTCGTTTCCTATTTAAAATGAAGGTGTCATCTACTATATTAATGTATTTAGCTCCGTAGGTTTCTACTAAATAGTCAATTTCTTCTAGACATGAATCTATATTGCGTATCCGTAAATTTGTATGTTCTATACTACCTTCAAAACAGAAAGCACAACGTCCCATGCATCCTCTTCCTGTTATTAATTGGGAGAAAGTAACTTTTCCTGAATCTAAACAGTATTTCTCTCTCTTAGGATATCCAAATTCATCAATATTAGGATTTTGTTCTTGAGATTTTGTTATGATAAGTTCATTATATGAATTGTAATATATCAGACCATTAATATTGCTTAATATGTCATCGCTATATGAGTTTGCTTGTAATAATTTTAGAAAAGGAATTTCGCCTTCTCCAATAACACCGCAGGTAACATTTGGTATTAATCGTAGTGTGCCATATGGATCACCTGTTACTTGAGGACCTCCTAAAATGATGTTAATATTGGGGCAACTTTGTTGTAATAAAGGTATCAATGTCCTTAATGCCCAAATATTGTCACTATCTACATAAAATCCAAGTATACGACAAGAAATCTTTTCTGTTATCTGAGGAATTAATTTAGATACTTCATCAAATGAGTTGTAGTATTTAACCTTTGCAATGTAACCAAATCTATCTGCGTATTCTGCTAAATAATATAATCCTAATTGCCCAATGCTATAAGAAGAAAGCATGTCAAAATAAGGATTAGCAGATAATTGAACAAGTAACGCATCTGCTTTGGTATTTTCTTGTGGGTTATATATATATTGCATAATGTCTATAAAATTCAATAGGTCTTGATAAATGGAAGCCTGCTTAACCCAAATTAAGCAGGCTCAAGTGTTGAATGAATATTAGTTACTACCGTAACCACATATTCCACAACCAGATGCGCATTCAACATCAGCTTGAAGTTGAGCGATCTTTGCCTCATTTGAATTTACTAATGCGGCAGCTTCCATAAGCATTTCATTGTTTAACATAGTGTAAATGAATTATTAATTATGCCTCCACTTTATGGCTATCGGCTTCTCCATTTATTTTTTATATGTGTAATGCTTTTTCTCAAAATCACTACATAGTTGCTGACACTTGATGGCAGCCTTAAGGTTTAATAAATCGTGAGCACTTAAGTTGTCTTTATTTTGCATCAGTTTTCTAATATGAAACTGACTTACGACCTTTGCTTCAGCAAGCATTATTTGACAAGCTCGTTTATCCCTTCTACTAACATCCCCCCTTTCATTGAAATTACGAGCACTGCATGTTCTACAAAGTTTCAATATGTCACATTTTATACATTCTTCATCAACAAATTTTGATGAGTCAGAGAAATCAAGTGTGTTTAGATAATCCAATATGTCGGTTTTGCCATTTACATTAGGCAGAAAATGATGACAAGGGAATAGTCGGCCTTCTACATCATATGCAACAAGATCTTCGGCTACACCACATGTTTTACCATATTTTTCATTTGGCTCATTGTTCAGTAAATGAACGTATGATGTTTCTTTGAAAATATACATAGGTCTTATCTCAGGGTGTTCAAGATAATAATCTGCAAGTTTATATAACTCTTTTTCGTATATTTGACCATCTCCTTCCTGCCAATCTTCACCTTGAGCAGGTTTGGCATCTATGCTATAATTCTGTTCATGAAAATATATCAGTTCGTCTGCAAAATTTGCAAGAGCTTTTCTAGAAATAGTCATGCTTAATAGATAATTGGGTAATGTGTCTATTATCCACTTTATAGGCAAATCGGAGGACTGACAGCCTCTATTGCCAACTTGCACGTCATCTTTGCCATCAACAGACATAATAAGATTGATTTTATCTTTATTAGACTTAAACCATTCCTTCTTTTCATCGTCAAGTAGAGTTCCATTGGTGGTTACGAAAATGTCTACCTTCACATCTGTGATTGTTTCCCATATCCAAGCGCATAAATCTTTAATCAAATTAAATTGAAGTAATGGTTCTCCCCCAAATAAATCAAATCTTACACCATCCTTGTTGTTCGATTCTCTGGCCAACTGAACTTCCCTTGAAACTACAGATTTGGCTGTTTCTAAAGTCATTCTTTGTGAAGTCTTATACTTCTGATAACAATAGATGCAATTCAGATTACAACTATATGTTAACATCACAAAACACATTTTTTGCATAATTCACAATATTAAAAATTATTATATAAACTAATTTATTAAATCCTAAATGAACAATATTGCTTCAGCATACCATGCTCTGATTTTTGCAGCAGCATCATTTTCTGCTGCTAAATATTCGTTTGGAATTATTAATTTCATAATTATTGGGATAATGGAAAAAAATTAGGATGAAAACGTTGGGAAGCCCAATAATATAAGGTCATAAGAAGCGTTCAAATAATATTTAATAAAAAATTAATGCATTTCCCGAGTAGATCTTATTATTTTATCTCTTCATTTATGATTATTCCACCACTGACAATAACTCTTAGACCATTTTCATCATCAAAGTAAACAGAATTAAGACTTGTTTCTTTTACATCAAACTTACCTTCCCATGATTTAATCAAACCGCCATTGTAATCATATACTTCAACTCTCCTGTTGAGACCACCAGACCAATTTGATTTCATTGATTTGATATTTCTTTGGGCGTTTTCTGTACAGCTTGTTAAGATCAATATCAATGCTGCAATAAGTAATAGTTTCTTTTTCATCTTTTTCATATTATATTTTAATTTATCTAAACAAATCCAAAAATCTATCAATTATAGATTTCTTTTTTATTTTAAACTGTTTAAGTAACTCTATTGCACTTTCATCTCCTTGTTCGGCAGCTTTTTGTAACCATTCAACTGCGAGGTTATAATTTTTTTCTACACCATAACCCAAGGTATAGCAGATTCCCATGAGATATTGCCCATTGTGGTTTCCTTGGAGTGAGGCCTTGTTTAACCATTCAAAAGCCTTTGTGTAGTCTTGTTCAACGCCTAAACCTTCGAAGTAACAGTAACCTATCCTTGCTTGTGCTTCTGCAAACCCTTGTTCCGCAGATTTAAGTAGATATTCAAAGGCTTTGTTTGGGTCTTTTTCAACGCCTTTTCCTACCATATAACAATTCCCCAATACATATTGAGCTTCTAAGTTTCCTAGTTCAGCTTGTATGATGATGTCTACTATATCCATAATAAATATATGATTAATGAACTGAACCTTAAAAATAATTTGCAAAACTTAGGGTTCAGTTCATTTCAATGATCCTTGATTATTTTGTACTGAATTGTGGTATATTTCCTTTATGCTCTTTCATCCATGATGTATTTGGAAGATTGTATTTTTCAGCTCTGGACTTAAATATTCCTATTTTATTTTTCACTAAGTCATCTTTCTTAATCGGGTACAAGTAATAATGATAATCTGCTGATATAGCCATAAGTATTTCTGCATTTCTTATCATATAATCAGTCATGTTATATCCTTCAGATGCGCTTTTATATACGCCATTCACTTCATACATTAACTTGTCATTCTTTGTATAAGCATGTATTTTTATCTTGCCTTCGTCTGTCTTTATTTTAGACTTAAATTCGCCTCCGCTTTCGAAAATGTCATTATAAATATTAAATTCGTTTATTATACTATCACCAAAGTCAACATCTTGTAGAACATAATTCGCTGAATTTGCTAATCCTTTATTTGTAGAATTGAACATATCCTTCAGTAGATTATCATACATGGTGTCAAAAAATAGCGCATATTTCATCTCGTCATTGCCACATATCTCCATCATTTGATTATGAGCTTTCTCTAAAAGCTTAGCTCTGTCTTTCTCATCTGGAGTAGTGAAATAACCTTTAAATTCCATCTTATTGATATCCTTTGCATACTTAGTTGGAATGAACACTTCATATATTTTATTATATGTGGCTTTCAATTCAGGATGAGAATCCATTAATTCAGTAAATTTAGCAGTTCTTTCTTCAGTGTCTTTGTACAACACATCAAGAAAACCAAAATCTGTGTGTTGTTGTTGAGAACCTGATTCATTGGGTTTTGAAGAATAATCTACATCTCCTTTTTTTCTTTTTCTGATCACTGCAATTACAACAGCAATGATGATAATTAATACTATTAATCCCATATTTTTTTATTTTAAATGTTTCTATTATAATATTTATTGATATAATCTTTAAAAATTCCATTAATATATCAGGCAGATCATGAATGAAACTATTCGTTTATTTCTTCAACTTCATTGCCCCAACCTGTTCGTTTATATCTGCTAGACCCATATCTTTCTTTAAATTCGCCTGTCTCTCCTCCGAAAATACCTCTTTCGGCATCAACAATAGTTCCGTCATCAAGTTTATAACGATGTTTTTTGTCATCTTCTACCCAGTCTTGGGCAACTGTCCACACTAATGCAATAACTACTAATATACTACCAAGTATTCCGACAAAACATCCGAACAGACTATAGAATATTCCTAATGATGTTTTTCGTTTTACTTTTCTAACATCTTTATACACAATATTTGCCTGCATGAAATTGAAAAGCATCAAACCAATCAAAACCAGTATGAAGAAAATGTTGACTACAGCTGTATTTTCCCAAAAATGAGTCCATGAACTGCTTAAAAACTGTACAATATTATATAATCCCGCAGTCACACCAAGTAGAAGACTGAATATATATATGCTACGTCCATTACTGACATAACTATCATCATTATTGTCATTATCAGACTGATAATCCTTATACATTCCCATATAATCAGAATTTTTTTCTTCAAAATCCTTAAATAAAGAAAATGCATAGTAGAATAGATAAATCAAACCTATTATTGCAGCAATTGCAGCTACTACAATGACTGCGATTAACCACCAATTAACCATAATTTATTGCTATTAATAAAAACAAATAAGCTACTGCCATAAAAAATATTCCAGAACACGATACAACAAGAATAATACGACGGGATATCGGGCTGTTTATGCCTTTCAACATAAGATCCTGCGTATTATCCGTTTCGAGATCACTGCAATAAGATAAGTTTCTCAATCCTAGACCTATCCAGTAAGAGATACAACCATAAACAACGAAAGCTACAATGCTTGTGGCTAAATTATATCCGTAAGTTATAGGAATCAGTTCCCATACGAAAAGAGCGCAAAAAGCGTAGAATAAAGGTGCAAAAAGTCTGTAAGAATCGACAGTGTTGGAAACTATCAATAATGTAATTAATAATGGTGATAGTGAGATTATGATAATTAACGATCTGATTAAGAAGGTTATCAATAAATTGGAATATATGAATAAACCATCAGGCTCAGATGTATATATAAATAAATCTTCAAAATAATCTAATGTTATCGGATAAATTATTTTAGAAATGGCAAGAAGAACCATACAACTCATTGTGCCTAATATTAATATCCTGATTGGCTTATCGAATTTGTGGAATCGTAATAAAAGTGGTATAAAAGTAATTGCAATAACTAGGAAATTTACGATAAAATTCTTATTTTCAATAAATTCTAATATATTATCATAGTCGTGTTTTGATATAGTTAAAAGAAAAGCCACTAATAATATGAGTGATATTTTCCATTTCTTTTTTAAGAGGAAAATCAAAGCCCACGCTATGAATAAGATTGCTATAATAATTTTTAATATAGACTCTTCAGTGTCGTACATTAATGTTGAATACAGGTTAAGAATAGGCATCCATAGAAAAAAACATAAGACGCCAATTAGAAACCAATTGCTGAAAATTTTTTTAAAAAGTTGCATAAATGCATCAGTTTTTATTTTTTATATCCTTATCTTTAATTTATGCTTTGATAGTACATCCGGACTGTCAAAGTCTATCAATGTTGGATTGTCTGGTGTTAACAATCTTTTATCTATTTCTTCTTCTTTTAGAATAAGACCATTTATCGTCTTCAGTTCATAATTGTTCTGATATTTGTATATTGCATAACCAGGACAACAGTGTTTGTTTCTAAACAGAAAAGCCTTTATTCCTTGTATGAAACCTTCTTCTGCTGTGATACGCCAAACGTAATGAGAACAGCTTTCTCTGAAGATACATTGCTTACGTTTGGAAGCAGGAATAATCTTCCAATAGATTTGTATTGCAAACAGAAGAAGGTACCTCATCTTATTAGTTCTTTCTGAAGACAGCAACAGCGACAGAAGTAACAAAGCCAGGTTTTGCACCAAAACCTAAGCAACCCTTAGTAGGAGCTACAGCTGTTTCTATATTCTCCAATCTGATAAATTCGAAACCGTTTGCTAATTCTTGGTTGATTAATTTTTGTAATTGATTGACTGCTTCTTGTGATGCATCGTCTCTTTTCAAATTTGCGTTGAAAGGTACTACTTTGAATTCCATAACTTTTTATTTTAATCCGTTAACAATTAAATTTATTTTTTCCACTCTCTTTTCAAGAGAGTATAATAGTTCTATCGTATTGAATGTAAGTAGTTTAATGCAGAAGTATGAATTGTTTTAAAAAAAATAGTAGATATGGTATTTCGTATTATTATTTTTCTTTTCTTTGTAAAAGAATTATACTCT
>JAFOBJ010000084.1 GCA_017381865.1 Bacteroidales bacterium | reverse complement strand
GATCCAGAACCAGGCGACCTCATCATCGTATTGGGTGGCGACAACTACCGCATCGGTATGGGCGGCGGCGCTGTATCAAGTGTCGACACAGGACAATTCAGCAACGCTATCGAGCTTAACGCTGTTCAACGCGCTAACCCTGAAATGCAAAAACGCGTCGCTAACGTAGTTCGCGCTATGACAGAATGCGGCAACAACCCAATCCGTTCTATCCACGACCACGGTGCTGGCGGTCACCTCAACTGCCTCTCAGAACTCATCGACAAGAGCGGCGGCGTCATCAACGTTGGCAACTTACCTGTCGGCGACCCAACATTGTCTGACAAAGAAATCATCGGCAACGAGTCACAAGAGAGAATGGGTCTCCTCGTAAATAAAGAAAATACAGAGATTATCAAACAAACAGCTCTCAGAGAACGCGCTCCATACTTCCAAGTCGGTGAAGCAACAAACGACGAACGCTTGCGCTTCGTGAGAGAAAACGGTGAAAACGCTATCGACCTCACATTATCTGACTTCTTCGGAAGCACACCAAAAACTATCATGCACGATAGCGACAAACCATATCACTTCAACGAGATAGATTACAAAAAAGAACAATTCAACAAATATCTTGAACAAGTGCTTCAACTTGAAGCTGTCGCTTGTAAAGATTGGTTAACAAATAAAGTAGACCGCTCAGTAACAGGTCGTATCGCATTACAACAATGCGCTGGTGCTATCCAACTTCCTTTGAACAACTTAGGTATCAGCACTTTGGATTACCAAGGTATCAAAGGTATCGGTACAGCACTCGGTCACTCACCAGTTGCAGCTCTCGCCGACCCAGCAAAAGGCTCACGCTTGGCAGTAGCAGAATCACTCACCAACATCCTCTGGGCTCCTATCGAAGAAAACCTCAAAGGCATCTCATTAAGTGCTAACTGGATGTGGCCAGCTAAGAACGAAGGCGAAAACGCTCGTCTCTACAAAGCAGTCAAAGCATTAAGCGACTTCTGTATCAACTTAGGCATCAACGTTCCAACAGGTAAAGACTCTTTGTCAATGACACAGAAATATCCTAACGGACAAAAAGTATTGTCTCCAGGTACAGTCATCGTGACAGCTGTCGGTGAAGTTTCTAACGTTCGTAAGACTGTTAAACCTGTTGCTTCAACAGATAACAACAGCGAATTACTCTACGTCGACTTCTCAAAAGGCGCATTCGAATTGGGTGGCAGCAGCTTGGCACAAGTGTTAGACAAAATCGGCAACAACACACCTGACGTCAATGACACAGCATACTTCAAAAATTGTTTCAACACAATTCAAAAACTCATCGAAGAAGGTCTCATCCTTGCAGGTCACGACGTATCAGCCGGCGGTTTAATCACTACATTATTAGAAATGACATTTGCTAACGTTGAAGGCGGTCTCAATATCGACCTCTCAGCTTTGAACAACGACCTCATCTCTGTAGCATTCAGCGAACAACCAGCTGTCGTTATCCAAGTTAAAGACGCTAGAGCAAAAGAAATTCTTTCAAACAATAATATAGATTTCGTTGTTATTGGTAAACCACAAGAAAAACGCGAAATCACATTGACAAAAGACAACGAGACATACAACTTAGACATCAACGCATTACGCGATGTTTGGTACAAGAGCTCTTACATGTTAGACAAAAAACAAAGCGGCGAAGACAAAGCTACTAAACGTTTTGAAAATTACAAGAAACAAGACTTACGCTACGACTTCACTTCTTTCACAGGCAAGGCTGCTGACTTAGGCATCAACATGCACAGAAGAGAACCATCAGGCATCAAGGCTGCTATCATCAGAGAAAAAGGCGTTAACGGCGACCGCGAAATGGCTTACGCTTTATACCTCGCAGGCTTCGACGTAAAAGACGTTCACACTACAGACTTGACAAGCGGCAGAGAAGACCTCAGCGACGTCAATATGATTGTATTCGTCGGCGGTTTCTCAAACTCAGACGTTTGCGGTTCTGCTAAAGGTTGGGCAGGCGCATTGTTATACAACGACACAGCTCGTACAACAATCGAGAAATTCTACGCTCGTAAAGACACTCTTAGCTTGGGCGTATGTAACGGTTGCCAACTCATGACAGCATTAGGTCTCGTTTACCCAGAACACGAAGAACATCCAGTAATGTTACATAACGACTCACATAAATTCGAGTCAAACTTCATCAATGTTAATGTCAACCATAGCAATAGCATTATGTTGTCATCATTAGAAGGACGTCGTTTAGGCGTTTGGATCGCTCACGGCGAAGGCAAGTTCCACTTCCCTTATTCACAAGATAGATACGACATCGCTATGAGCTACAGCTACGGTGATTATCCTGCTAACCCTAACGGCAGTCCTTGGGAAGCAGCAGCTATCTGCTCTAACGACGGTCGTCACTTAGCAATGATGCCTCACATCGAACGTGCTTTCTTGCCATGGCAATGGCCTTATTATCCAGAAAACAGAAAAGATGATGAAGTAGCACCTTGGATTGAAGCATTCGTCAACGCATATAATTGGATTAAAAACAACAAATAATGAATAAATCTGAAAAACTAGGCATCAAAGGTAAAACCGATGTTCCTCCAAGATTATTCGATCTTGTGCCACGTTTCGTTGAGAAATATGGCTACAAAGATTGTCTCTTCGCAGGAAAAGTCGACCGCCAATGGGTTAAATATAACGGACAAAAGTTCTATGAAATGACTAACTCAATCAGTCATGGACTTTTGAAATTAGGCGTAAAGAAAGGCGACCGCATTGCCTTGATAGCGACTAATACTCCTGAATGGAATATGATTGACTTTGCTATCCAACAAGTGGGAGCAATATGTATTCCAATTTACCCTACCATCAGCCATGCTGACTATGAATACATATTCAAGCATTCAGAGGCAAACATAGTTTTTGTTATAAATAAACACTTATATAATAAGGTGTCGGACATCATTGCTTCGACACCTTCAATCAAAGAGGTCTATCTCATCAGACCTACAGAGGGCATTAAGTCATTGCAAGAACTTATCGACCTTGGAAATGAGAACAGAGATGACGCCGCATTAGAAGCAGCAAAAGCCGAAGTCAAGAACGAAGACATAGCGACAATCATCTACACTTCAGGAACGATGGGAACTCCTAAAGGCGTTATGCTGACTCATCGCAACATCTTGTCAGTCATAGAATATCTCTGCCCGCTCTACCCTATCGACGAAACACACGACACAATAAGTTATTTACCACTTTCTCACATTTACGAAAGAACGGTTCAATATTGCCACGTTTATTTAGGATGTAGCACTTATTACGTTGACAATCTCGGAGCTATCGTCGACACAATGGCTGAAGTAAAACCACATCATTTCTCTTCAGTACCACGTCTCATAGAAAAGGTTTATCATACAATTGTTCGTAAAGGTCAGAAACTCACAGGCATCAAGAAACCTATTTTCTTCTGGGCTTTGAATCTTGCAGAACGTTACGATGAAACCAAAAAACATAACGGATGGTTCTATCGTCAACAGCTGAAGATTGCCGACAAACTCGTTTTCAAAGAATGGAGAAAGGTATTCGGCAACAATTTGCAGCTCATCATTTCTGGCGGCGCAGCTATCCAACCTCGTCTCGTTAAGATATTCACAGCTATAGGCATTCAACTTTCAGAAGGCTACGGCTTGACAGAAACATCGCCTGTTATCGCAACAAATAGCCTTACTTTGGGAAAACTTAAAGCCGGAACTGTAGGCGTCGTGATGGACAACCAAGAAGTCATGATTGCTGAAAATGGCGAAATCCTTATCAAAGGTCCTAACGTAATGCTCGGTTATTATAAAGACGAAGAGAAAACAAAAGAAGTCATCGATGAAAATGGCTACTTCCATACAGGTGACAAATGCTGCTTCGACGAAGACGGACTCCTTAAAATCACAGGACGTATCAAAGAAATCTTCAAGACTTCAATGGGTAAATACATCAGCCCTGTCCTCATCGAAAACAAAATCAAAGAATCACCTTTCATCGGCGAATTGTTAGTCATTGGCGAAGGCCAGAAATTCGCAGCAGCTCTTATCTATCCTAATTTCGAACATCTTAAATCTTGGTGTAAAATCAAAAACATCCCTTACACCAGCGACGAAGAAATGATCAAAAACAAAGATGTCATTATGCGCTATCGCAAAGAGATAGATAAATATAACACTGAACTAGGCGACTTTGAACAGGTCAAGAAATTCGAACTTATCGCTAAAGAATGGACTATCGAATCAGGCGAAATGACAGCAAGTTTGAAACCTCGTCGTAGCAAAATCATGCAAAATTATGCCGACTTGGTCGAAAAAATTTACGCTGAATAAAAAATAAATTCCCAAAATCAGAACTTCAAAATCTTAGAACATAAAAATTCTCCGATTTTGAAGTTTTGATTTTATGAAAATTAACCATTAAAAAATATTATAATGAAGAAAATTATACTTTTATTAGCATTAGTAATATCTGTAATAGGATTAAATGCCCAAACAATTGGAAGTTATGTAGTTGCAAATCATGCTCATTATGATTTACAATACACAGTAACAAAGCTTTCACCAGCAGAATGTTCTGTCAAATGTATAAATTTAACATCAGAAAGCGCTATTGACGTAATCTCCGTAGCTGAAAAAATGACTATCGAAGGAGTGGTATTCACCGTCACATCAGTCGCAGCTTCTGGATTCGAATATATCTATTCTGCAAGAAAAATAGAATTGCCTAACACCATCACAACTTTCGGCGACAGAGCATTCTATTATTGCAAGCTCGCAACAGAAATAACAATTCCAGAAAGCGTAGTATCTCTCGGCGACAAAACTTTCTATGGCTGTCCACTAACAGAAGTCATTATCCCAAATGGCGTCACAAAAATTGGCAACAGCCTATTTGAATTGTGTACAGAATTAACACACATTGAGATTCCAAACACAGTAGAAAGCATCGGCATTATGGCTTTCAAATCTTGCAAAAGTTTGACAGAAATAGAATTACCTGAAAGCATCAAAACCATCAACGACTACGCTTTCAGCGACTGTTCAAACTTATCTCTCATAAAATGCCTTGCAACTACACCTCCTGCAGGCAGCAGATTTATTCCTAAATCTCTTGAAAATATTATCATCAGAGTTCCAGCCGAAGCTGTTGAATTATATCAATCAACAGAGCCATGGAGCAACTATGACATCAGAGCTATCGGAACAGAAAACATTGAAGAAGAATCAATTACATTAGGAATGTATCCAAATCCTGCAAAAGACAATATCACAATAGAAGCTAACGACGACATCAACACAATCAGCATTTACGATGTTTACGGAAGACTTCAGATGACAACAACAAGTCATCAAAACGAAACAACGATTGACATTTCTAATTTAAACAATGGAATTTATTTCGTCAAAGTCACGACAAGAAACAATGAAACGACAAAACGTTTTATCAAGAAATAATAAAAACAAGAGACGTCATTAAATGGCGTCTCTTTGTTTATGGTAATGTTGCCAAAAATGGTTGGCAGTTGAGCGAAAAAAAGACAGGTAATGGGCATACAAAACAGCCCAAATTACCTGTCTTTTTTTCTATCCTAAATTTAAAATATTTACCAATATATTCTAATATTGAAGTTCCG
>JAFOBJ010000006.1 GCA_017381865.1 Bacteroidales bacterium | reverse complement strand
CGAAAAAAAAGACTAAAAAAAGCAGAGGTCTGTTGGATAATTTCAGTAGATTTTTCTTATTTTTGCAAAAACATCTATTATGCAAAACATACCAATGGTTGACCTTGTAGGTCAATATAATAAGATAAAATCCGAGGTAGATTCTGCTATCTTAGATATATTATCAAAGGCATCATTTATCAATGGTCCACATGTTAAAAATTTCCAGGAAAATCTTCAAAATTATCTTAATGTAAAGCACGTCATTCCATGTGCTAACGGCACCGACGCTCTTCAAGTTGCAATGATGGCTCTCAATCTTCAACCTGGTGTTGAAGTCATAACAACCACTTTTACATTCATCGCAACAGCTGAAGTGATTGCTTTATTACGTCTAACCCCTGTCTTGGTTGACATAGAAAAAGACTCATACAATATCGACCCTGAAGCTATAGAACGCGCCATAACACCTAAGACAAAAGCCATCGTTCCTGTTCATATCTTCGGACAATGTGCCAATATGGAGGCAATTATGGACATAGCTCGTCGTCACAATCTTTATGTAGTTGAAGACAACGCTCAGGCTATAGGAGCAGAATACACATTCAGCGATGGCACTGTTAAAAAGGCTGGAACTATTGGTACTATTGGATGCACATCTTTCTTCCCATCTAAAAACTTGGGTTGCTATGGCGACGGCGGCGCTCTCTTTACAAACGATGACGCATTAGCAGAACAAATTCGCGTCGTTGTAAATCATGGCATGAAAGTACGCTATTATCACGATTATGTAGGCGTCAACTCACGCCTCGACACAATTCAAGCTGCAGTATTGGATATAAAATTAAAACACCTTGACGAATATATCAAAGCTCGTCAATATGCAGCTGCTTATTACGACAAAGCATTCTCTGTTACAGATAAAATCATAACACCTAAAAAATCCGGCTTCACAACACACGTTTATCATCAATATGTGATGGTTCTCAATGGCGTTGACAGAGCCAAGCTCACGGAACATCTTCAATCAAAAGGTATATCTTGTGCTATTTATTATCCTGTTCCATTGCATGAACAAAAAGCATATCAAGACCCTAGATATAAAAAAGGTGATTTCCCAGTAAGCGAATATCTTTGCGAAAATGTAATCGCTTTGCCAATGCATACAGAATTCACCGATGAACAACTTGATTACGTCACATCGACAATTTTAAATTTTATAGGTTAATATAATTTAAGATGAGAATATTAGTCACAGGAGGAACAGGTTACATCGGCTCTCACACCGTTGTCGAATTACAGGAAAAAGGCTTCGATGTAATTATCGTTGACGCTTTGTTTAATTCTCGTATCGAGACATTAGACGCTATCGAGAAAATAACAGGCAAACGTCCGGAGTTCGAGTCATTCGACCTCGCTGACCAGAAAATGACCGACGATTTCTTCGCACGTCATAACGATATAAAAGGTATCATACATTTCGCTGCGCACAAAGCTGTAGGCGAATCGGTGGAACAGCCAATAAAATATTATCGCAACAACCTCGATTCTCTAATGAATATACTCGAGGCAATGCAGAAATACAATGTACCTAATTTAGTATTCTCATCTTCATGTACTGTTTACGGACAGCCTGACGCCGAGCATCTACCTGTATCGGAGAAAGCTCCTATCAAGAAAGCAGAGAGCCCTTACGGCAACACTAAACAAATTGCAGAAGAGATAATAAGCGAGTCAATAGCAGCATTCAAAGGTTTGAACGCCATAGCTCTAAGATATTTCAACCCTGTTGGTGCACACGACAGCGCGATAATAGGCGAGTTGCCTCTTGGCGTTCCTAACAACCTTATGCCTTATATCACACAGACAGGCTACGGAATAAGAGAGTGCCTCAAAGTGTATGGCAGCGATTATCCTACTCCTGACGGCACAGCGATACGCGACTATATCCACATCATGGACTTGGCAAAAGCTCATGTGATAGCCATAGAAAGAATGTTAAACGAAAAGATGAAAAAGCCTTTCGAAATATTCAATCTCGGAACAGGAACAGGTTATTCTGTCTTGGAAGTGATAAAATCTTTTGAAAAGGTTTCCGGTATCAAATTAAATTACGAAATAGTAGGAAGAAGAGCTGGCGACATCGAGAAAGTTTGGGCCGACCCAACATTCTCCAACAACGAATTAGGATGGAAGGCAGAACGTACATTAGATGAGATGACAGCTTCTGCATGGAAATGGGAACAGGCTTATAGAGGCTAAAGACTAAAGACTAAAGGCTAAAGACTAAAGGCTAAAGGCTAAAGATAAAAGGCTAAAGAAGAATGGCGAATGTCATTAATCTTTAGCCTTTTTTTATAGCGATATGACAGGTAAACTGACGCCCCCTACAGCTGATTTAGCCTATCTATATCTCATTACTTATTCAATTTATTATATTTCACCATGTGTTTTAGGCAAGGAGAAGCAATAAAATATGGTATAGTGTTTCTAAAGTTCTATAATTCTAAAGTTCTATAATTCAAAAAAAAAGACAGCCCGAAAGCTGTCTTCTTACTTAATATTTCATGTTTTCTTAATAGAATAAGATGCTGTTGTCTTCAATTTTAACGTTGTCCTTGAGAGCTGAATAAGCAGCGTTGTTAAGGATTTGGTTAACGAATTTTGAACGTTGTTCTTTTACGATATTAGTATAGTCTGTTGTTGCTGCTGCTGGAGTTTCTTTAGTAACTTTAACAACGTAGAGACCATTGCCACCAGCGATTGGTTCTGATGTTTCACCAGCTTTCATACCCATTACTGTACCGATAACTTTATCTTCAACGCCGAAGTTGCCGAAGCCACGACCATCAAATGTTACGTCAACAGTAGTTTTTTCACCTTTCATGTTGTCGATCATCTTTTGGTAGTCTGTGCCGTAAGCTTTAGCTTGTTCTGCTAACATAGCGCCTTTCTTTTCTTTCTTGATGATGTATGAATTACGTTCTGCAACTTCTTCCATTGGAGCGACACCTTCTGGGATAGCTTTTGTAAGAACTGCTACTACATACATATCATCGAGGTCGAAGATTGTTGACATATCACCTACTTCAGTATTTTCGTCGAATGCCCAGCGGACGATTTGACGTGGGTTGCTAATACCAGTGATACGGTTTGTATTTGTTCTCAATGTTGGATATGTACGTTTGTTGAGACCTTGTTCTTCGATAGCTGCGTTGAATTCTTCAGCTGTTGTGTTTTCTGTAACGAATCTGTTAGCTTCTGCGAAGATGTTTTGGTATGTAGCTGTACTTGCTGTAATTTCGTGAGCTACGACAGCGATACGAGCTTTTGGAGTTGCTTCGTTGCGATCAGTAACTTTAATAATGTGGTAACCGAATGGAGTTTCAACCATACCTACAGTACCGACTTTGTTGTCTTGTACGAATTCGTTG
>JAFOBJ010000083.1 GCA_017381865.1 Bacteroidales bacterium | reverse complement strand
ATAACTTTGATGAAAACGTTTTCATCAAAGTTATTATATTTATCTATGTACTAATGGGTTATATTGATTTTACCAACCATTTTTGGCAATTATACCAAATAAAAAAGGGTGCCTTCGATAATTCAGGCACCCTTAGTTCAATAGCCAAAGGCTAATAGCCTTAGGCAAAAAATAATTCCTAATATAAATCAAACTCTTTTAGGAGCTATTTTATTTCTAATGATGTTATAAAGTTCATCAGCATTGACTCTGATTTGTTCCATAGTGTCGCGGTCGCGGACTGTCACTGTGTTGTCTTCTAATGTCTGATTGTCAATTGTAACACAGAGAGGAGTACCGATAGCGTCTTGTCTTCTGTAACGTTTTCCGATAGAGTCTTTTTCTTCGTATTGGCACATGAAATCTGGTGTGAGTTGTTCCATGATTTCGCGTGCTTTTTCTGGAAGACCGTCTTTCTTGACGAGAGGCAAGATAGCGACTTTATAAGGTGCCAAAGCAGCTGGGAATTTCATCACAACGCGTTCTGAACCGTCTTCGAGTTTTTCTTCTGTATAAGCGTGGCTCAACATAGCGAGGAACATACGGTCCAAACCGATTGATGTCTCGATAACGTAAGGAACGTAGCTTTCGTTTGTCTCTGGATCGAAGTATTGGAGTTTCTTGCCTGAGAACTTAGAATGACTGCTGAGGTCGAAATCTGTACGGCTGTGGATACCTTCGAGTTCTTTGAAACCGAATGGGAATTCGAATTCAATGTCAGTAGCTGCGTTGGCGTAGTGAGCCAATTTTTCATGGTCATGATAACGATATTTTTCAGCTGGAATACCGAGTGAAAGATGCCAACGGAGGCGTTCTTCTTTCCAGTGTTTGAACCATTCGAGTTCAGTGCCAGGGCGTACGAAGAATTGCATTTCCATTTGTTCAAACTCTCTCATTCTGAAGATAAACTGACGAGCCACGATTTCATTACGGAAAGCCTTACCTGTCTGAGCAATACCGAAAGGCACTTTCATTCTACCTGTCTTTTGAATATTTAAGTAGTTGACGAAGATACCTTGAGCTGTCTCTGGACGGAGATAAATTTCGTTTGCGCCTTCTGCCAAAGAACCCATTTGTGTAGCGAACATAAGGTTGAATTGACGAACGTCGGTCCAGTTGCGTGAGCCAGAGATTGGACAAACGATGCCGAGGTCTTCGATAAGCTGTTTGATGCCAGCGAGGTCGTTGTTTTCCATCGCTACATAAAGACGATGGCTGATGTCTTCGATTTCTTGTTTGTAACCGAGAACGCGAGCGTTAGTAGAAACGAATTGTTCTTTATCGAAAGCGTCGCCGAAACGTTTCTTAGCTTTCTCTACTTCTTTATTGATTTTATCTTCAATCTTAGCGATGTGGTCTTCAACGAGAACGTCAGCGCGATAACGTTTCTTACTGTCTTTATTATCAATCATTGGGTCGTTGAAAGCATCAACGTGACCTGAAGCTTTCCATACTGTTGGGTGCATGAAAATCGCTGCGTCAACGCCAACGATGTTTTCGTGCATCTGTACCATCGCTTTCCACCAATATTGGCGAATATTATTCTTTAATTCAACGCCATTTTGACCGTAGTCATAAACAGCTGAAAGTCCGTCATAAATATCACTTGAAGGGAATACAAAACCGTATTCTTTAGCGTGAGCTGTTATCTTCTTGAAAAATTCTTCTTGATTCATTTTGTTTTTGTTTTTTTTGCTGTGAGTCACGAGCTGTGAGATATGAGCTTTTTTCTGCTCATTGCTCACTGCTCATAGCACATTGCCTATTTAAAAAATTCCCAATTCCTCATTCCTAATTATAAAATGAGCATCGCGTCGCCGTATGTGAAGAAACGGTATTTCTCTGCGACTGCTGTCTTATATGCCTTCATAAGCAACTCATAACCAGCGAATGCTGCTACTTCCATCATCATTGATGACTTTGGAAGGTGGAAGTTTGTGATGAGAGCATCAGCTGTGTTGAAGTCGTAATGAGGGAATATGAACTTGTTTGTCCAGCCTTTATAAGGATTTATCTGACCTGAGATAGTCACTGAAGTTTCAAGAGCTTTGAGTGATGTTGTACCGACAGCGAAAATCTTGTGACGTTCTGCTTTAGCAGCATTGATGATGTCGCAAGTTTCTTGTGTTATTTCCATTTCTTCAGAGTCGGTCTTATGTTTTGTAAGGTCTTCAACTTCGATGTCGCGGAAGTTACCAACGCCTGTGTGGAGTGTGAGTTCTGCAAATTGCACGTCGCGGAGTTCGAGGTGTTTCATAAGAGATTTGCTGAAGTGCATGCCAGCTGTTGGTGCTGCCACTGCGCCTTCGTGTTTAGCGAAAACAGTCTGATAGTTTTCTGCGTCTTCTGGTTCTACAGGTCTTTGTATTTCAACAGGAAGTGGAGTGTTTCCTAAGTCTGTTATAGTCTTTTTAAATTCTTCGTGAGTGCCATCGAACAAGAAACGTAATGTTCTGCCGCGTGATGTGGTGTTGTCGATGACTTCAGCCACGAGGTCATCGTTCTCGCCGAAATATAATTTGTTACCGATACGGATTTTACGAGCTGGATCCACGAGAACGTCCCAGAGACGGCTTTCGTGATTGAGTTCGCGGAGCAACATCACTTCAATCTTTGCTCCAGTCTTTTCCTTTTCGCCATAAAGACGAGCTGGGAAAACCTTAGTGTTGTTAAGAACGAAAACGTCGCCTGCGTCGACATAATCCAAAATATCTTTAAAAGTACGATGTTCGATGGAACCATCTTTACGATTAACGACCATCAAACGTGATTCATCTCTGTTTTTTGCTGGATGTTGAGCAATGAGATCTGCAGGAAGGTTAAATTTGAATTGAGATAACTTCATTTATATAATGATTTTATGTTATTTTTTGCGAAAGTTACAAATATAATATCAGAATGAAGTTTTGTCAAGACCTTTTTATAAAAAAATTACAATATTATGAACTAAGACCGTTGACCATTGACCGTTGAGACGCCACAGGGGTGACGTCTCAACTCTGAACTATGAATAAGGACCTTGGTGTTTCGATGTCTTAAAAAAACCTCATACCCTCAATTCCTTAGTTCCTCAACTCCTTAGTTCCTCAATTCCTCAACTCCTAATTAACAAATCCCCTTCTTTAATCCATCCCATCTTTCTGAATATCTCGCTGAATATCCATGTCAGGATTGCAGGCAAGACAAAGCAAATCAGCAATATTCCGAGCCACATATTTGTTCCGCCTTCAGGCATCGCTGTTATGACGCCGAATGGTCCGACGAGTCCGCATGTTCCCATGCCAGCGCCGATAGGCACGTTTTCAAGTTGGAATACGCAAGTGGATATTGGTCCGGTGATGGCCGCTGCCAATGTTGGGGGAATCCATGTAAGAGGATTTTTTATGATGTTAGGCATCTGCAACATCGAGGTGCCTAGACCTTGAGAGATGAGTCCGCCCCAGCGATTTTCCTTGAACGACATCACGGCGAAACCCACCATCTGAGCGCAGCATCCTGCTGTTGCCGCACCAGCCGCTATTCCAGAAAGACCGATGGCGATACATAACGCCGCACTGCTGATAGGAAGTGTCAGCGCCATTCCTACGGAGACGGAGACTATTATTCCCATGAGGAAAGGACGCAGCTCGGTGGCGTTTTCTATGAATTTTCCGAAAGCCTCCATGAAGGCGTTGATGCCAGGACCGACGAACATTGCGAGGAGCACGCCGCTGATTATCACGACAGATGGAGTGACGAGGATGTCGACTTTAGTCTCTTTGGATACCATCTTTCCGAGTTCGGTACTGATGACAGTAGCGACATAAGCTCCGACGGGACCGCCTAATGCGTTGCCCGCGATGCCGCAGACCGTCGCAGAGAACAACACCAGTGAAGGCGCATGGAGCGAATATGCTATCGCGACACCTATCGCGGCGCCAGTAGCCTGCTTCGCATATTTCGCGATTTCTAATAATATCGGGAGATTTAACTTATCACCTAAAGTGGTGAAAATCGTTCCTATCAATAATGAAGCAAACAGACCGAAAGCCATCGCACCGAGAGCATCAAGGAAATATGCCTTCGCTGTGATATTGACTTCTTTCTTCTGAAGAAAATCTTTGAATTTCATGGAATTATTTATAATGCCATGAGCATTGAGCTATGAACCACGAGCATTTATCCTCATCGCTCAGAGCTCATCGCTCAGAGCTGTTTAACAAACCTCTCATACCAGTCCTCGCCGAAACGACGTATCATAGGACCTTTCAAGAATTTATATAAAGGAATACCTTCTTTCTCGCCCTTACGTTTGGCAGGAACACAGACACTCCATTCGTGGTAGTTGACATAGATGAAACCGTTTTTCTCTTCGAGACGGATTGGATAAAGGTGGCAACTTATTGGCTTCCAGAAATCTATCTTACCTTCAAGATATGCTTTTTCTATAGCGCATAATGCAGTGCCGTTTTCATGGAAATAAACGAAAGCACATTCTTCGTCGTTGATGAGACGTGTGACGAGCGCGCCTTTTTCGTCATAGTCATAGACATCGTTATTCTCCACAGCCTCAATGCCTTCAGGACGCATATAAGGTTTTATCTCTTCAAGATATTCCTCAATAAGACCTACCTCATCAGGTTCGAGGGGAGCGCCAGCGTCGCCGGCAATACAACATTCACCTTTGCATCTTGCAAGATGACAACAAAAACGAGCATTGATGAACTCGTCAGTGACTATTACATTATCAACTATTACCATAAAAAATCTTTGTTAAAGTTCATTATGAATTGAGAATGCAAAGTTACATTTTTTCAAAGATAAAACAATACTCCTAACTCCTAATTCCTAACTAAAAAGACTATAATCATTAATCTAATTTTAATGAAGAAAAATGACACACAGAATATAGAGGAACATTTATCATCCAATCCTGATCGGCATATCCAAGCATAGAAAATCTGCAAGCTTTAAGACTAGGATTATCATTTATAAACTGTCGTAAAGAACGAGCTCTTACATTGACTTCAGCTTTCACTTCAATAGGAACAATCTTATTTTCATGTTGTATGATGAAATCTATTTCTGCAGGAGATCTGTCGCTACTCCAATAATAAGGTTTCATATTCTGACATATAAGTTGCTGAAGAACATATTCTTCTGCGAAAGCACCTTTATATTCAACAAAGACATTGTCGCCGATAAGCATTTCTGCAGCAGGCACATCACACATGCAAGCAAACAATCCCAAATCAAGAAGAAACAATTTGAATGCTGAGATGTCTTCATAAAACTTTATCGGCATCTTGGCTTCTTTGATTCTATTGACTTTATGTACTATGCCAGCATCTATAAGCCACTGTATCGCAAGTTCGTATTCAGAAGCGCGCGCACCATTTTTAACTACGCCGTAAATAAATTTCTTATTCTCTTTAGACAATTGAGACGGAAGAGAATCAAGTACTTGACCAATCTTAACCGATTCTGTTTTTGTAGTATGCTTTGATATATCGTTACGATAAGCTTTCAGAATATTATTTTGTATGCTTCGTACCTGAGCGAGATCTTTATATTTACAATAAGAATCCACTGCCTCAGGCATTCCCCCGACATAGTAATATTGTCTAAGAAATTCTATAAACTTTGTACTTAACGAATCTATCAATGACCAATCTTGAGTGTCCAAGATTTTTCTAAACTGTTCTTGTCCAATTGCATCGAGGAATTCGGTGAAATTCATCGGATGCATATCAATCATATCAACTTTACCAACAGGAAAAGATGTACCTTGATTCAGTGTTATTCCTAATAAGGAACCAGCCACCATAATATGATAATTAGGCGCTTCTTCGTAAAAATATTTTAACAGATGAAGTCCTCGAGGTATCTGTTGTATCTCATCAAAAATAATAAGAGTCTTATTTTCTTTAATATTAATTCCAGAAATTGCCTGAAGGCCTAACAAAATACGATCAATATTGTAATCATCAGACAATAGTTTTTCCATCCTACTTTCGTTGTCACAATTTATATAAACAACCTCCTCATACTCGTTTTTCCCGAATTCACGCATTATCCATGTCTTGCCCACCTGTCTTGCACCAGTAATTATCAATGGCTTACGATTGGGATTATTCTTCCATAATAATAATTTACTATATATTTCTCTCCTCATAATGCAATATTTTTTTATGCAAAATTACATTTTTTCGAAGATAAAACAAGCATATTATTACATTTTTTCAAAGATAAAATAAGGTTATTATCACACTTTTTCAAAGATAAAACAATACTCCTAACTGAAAAGACGCAACGACATCTTGTTTATTTCATATGTGTCGTGTGATACGTCTCTACTGGTGTCTCGGTGACTTGGTGACTTGGTGTCTTAAATCTCCAGACATCTCAGCATTGAAACGCCGCCGTAATGTGTTATGTTGTCGTGAATCATTCGTGGGACGAGCAGCAAGGTCTTGCAATCGGATTTCTCGTGCCACACGAGATTGTTTTCTTCTTTGTATTTGTAAGTCTGTTCAAGAGACCAACCTTTGGATTTAGCGAGTGTGTCGAAAGCGAGATTATGCAACACCGAGCGTTCATTCTGTTGCAATCGCAGAAGTTCATCACGACCGATGTCTTCGTATCGCAAAACGACTTTCTCCCAAGCCAGTTCGTCGAAGAAAGGCTCGCCTTCTTGGAATAGGATTCCATTTTTAACTTTATAAAAACCGAGAATTTTTCCCCACGTCATCCCGTCAGGATTGCTATACATATTCCTTTCCGGAACCAAGTTGTTATCTGGCATCCAGATAGAATTGCCTGCCTCTCCCGACCATTTTCCCTTAGATTTTGGAATGTTGTTATAACCTTTGTTGGAATATTTTATCTCGAAGTAAGCGTCGAGACTGTTTTGTACTGAGATAGGAAAAGTATGAAAGATACGATCTTTCTCTTTCATCTCAGCATCGGTATCATCAGAAGAGATAGCGACCATCTCAGCAATACGCTTGACAGCCGCTATCTTCTCTGAAATATAAGAATTGGTATTTGTTAAGGTCTTTAATAAGGATAACATTTATTATTATAAACCAATTTGTTCTTTTATCAGATTATAGTTAGCGATTTCATTAGGATGAATTTCTCCATCAACTTCTATCAACTTGACGATAAATTCTGCCAATACTTTCTTGATTTCTGCTTGTTCTACCTCGTTAAAACCATCTAACAAATCTTTGGTCATTTGGATTATTGTCTCCAATGATACTATTTCGTTTGTACTTTCCAAAATGATTTGTTTGATTTCTGGAGTCAAACCTTCACCTTGTTCTAAATTAGCGACAAAATTTTCAATAAACTCTTGTTCTCTTGTTTCATACACTCCATCGCAATTTGCAAAGAAGACTCCAATCTTTGCACAAAGGACCTGCATTTGTTGTACTTTATCCATAATATTACTTTTTTGTTTTTATGTTATTTTTTATTATTAGCATTGCTGATAGCATCTATACCAACTTTACCTATGTATAAAACGCCAGCAAAAATACCTGTAGTAAGAATTACACTCATAATTTCAATTTTTTAAAGGTTATACAATTATTATTTATTTGTTCCAGAAATAGGCTGTCCATTAATAGCCTGTATAGCTGCAATACCTACTCCTGCGACTGATGCAACTATTCCTGCGACTGCTATAAACATAACTTTAATTTTTAAATGTTAAACAATATTTATTTTATTATTTTATTTTCAAAACTTCCAAATCTGATGTGTTAAGTATATTTGCCTTAACGGCATCAATGCCATATATTCTCATAAAAGCATCCGCAACCAATTGTCCTCTATTGCTTGTCAAAGGATTAACACCTGTTGTTACAACTTCTACAGTCATATCAGGTTCTACCATTATGCCATTGCAAATCTTTCTCCTTTTTGTTGTTATTCTCCATTGCGCCATGATGATTATATATTAACAAGATTCAACAATTTGTTTTTTTGCAAACATAGAAACAAAATTAGTTCATCAAAATTCCAATTCGTTCCAAATCATTCCAAATTATGCCACGAAAAACATACAACTTTTACACAATATTTTATTTGTTATTTTTGCAAAAAACAATAGCACTTGTGATGGGTAATGAATTTTATATCGAGAAATTAAGGCAAATGTTGAAGACTCAATTCGGTCGCGACATGGAAACTCCAGCCGATTTCTCCGATTTGAGTGATGACATTAGAGATAAACTTAAATGCAGCACGATGAGCGCAACAACTTTAAAGCGCTTGTTCGGCTATATCAAATACGACAAAGACATCAGTCTATCTTCTCTGTCACTCCTCGCTCGCTATCTCGGTTATTCCGGATGGAACGCTTTCTGTATGAACGACAAAAGCGAATCTGGCTTCATTTCTGAAGAAATAATATATTCCAAAAGCCTTATAAAAGGTGACTCTGTCTTATTTGAATGGAACCCAAACCGCTCTTGCGTAGCTGAATTCCTCGGAAACGACAGATTCCTCGTCAAAGATGCTCAATATTGCAAACTGGAAATAGGAGACACTTTCACAACGACACAATTCATCTTAAACAATCCGCTGATAATAACAGACCTTATTCAAGTCAGAATGCCAGGTGAACCTCCAAAGAAATATGTGGCTGGCAACAAAAGCGGATTGACGAAACTAAGAAAAGCGAAGAAAAACAAATGATAAGATTATTGAACTAAGGCTGTTAGCTATTGGCTGTTGAACTAAGCAGTGACAAAAGTTCTTAGTTCTTAGTTCTTGGTTCTTGGTTCTTAGTTCTT